>CAYHFB010000375.1:0-4309 GCA_964355695.1 uncultured candidatus Brocadiaceae bacterium | reverse complement strand
AATTCGACAACGCCTCCCGCGTAATCCGCCTGGGCGTAGGCGAGCAAATCTCCCCTAGAAATTATCAACCAAGAACCGTAACGTCCGCCTTGCATCGGTTGATTCATAACGAGTCCTTAAACGCCAGAGCAAAGCAGCTAACCGCCCGCCTCAACGGCCCCAAAGCCATTTCCCGGACGTGCGATCTCATTATGGAAGCGGCAATGATTAAACCTCCGAGTGATTGAATCTTCCAGAATCAGTGCAAGCGGTGTTTCTAAAACTTTTTTTAACACGCCCGCCCTGCCGATATGCGTTAAATCAGGAATTCGGCAACATTTTCACGTTCGCGCGTAGGGGAGTATTACAACACACCCCGACAACGACTCTTCTACAACAGGCCCGAAGGGCTGAAAGGAAATAGCCAGGGGTGAAGCCCCTGGTAAATGCCATAACATCCAGCCCCGAAGGGGTGACAGAAAAGGACGCTCAACAGAGCAGGGATACCTATTTTTGTAACATTTATTGGTGTCTTGATCTTGAAAACAAAACATCCTGCCTCCCCTTCGGGGCTTGCATTATTTAACGATCTTTACCGTGGGATTCCCCCGCTATTTCCTGTCGGCCTTTCAGGACTAACTTTCAATTTTCTATAGATTGCATTTGGCATTTGGCAACATTTTTCACGTTCGCACGGAGGGGCACATAGCAATACGCCCCTACAATAGCTACTCTTTTCTTTACGTTATTATCTTGTAAAGGTTTTTTGTATAGTCAAAAGCATCAATTTTTCAAAAATGCCAGGGGGTGGGTTCCCCGTATTTACTGGTTTCATTTCCGAAAACCTGATTTATTTGGCTATAGCAGTGTCACTTGTTTTTTCAAAATTTTATTTGACGGGTTGTTACTATAAAATTTGTAAAAATCCTTTTAAGCTTGCCGTGTCAGTGTTATATTTGTGCTACAATGCAGATATATCCTTATTTTGTAACAAAAAACACAAGCTCGCTCTAAATTAAACGTTTTATCCGTTGATTGCGTTAACCACATGCCATATCATTTTCGTTGTTTCGGATTGCATTTCTCTTCTGAGCTTTCTTTTCCAGAATTCTTCGCCGAAGAAGACGGATCAAATTCCGGCGTTGACGTTACTATTCATTGCGGCGAAACGCCAATGCATTTACCGGCAGCCCGGATATTGCAGCTACCCTATCAATATTGGGAAGGGAAAACCGGCGAATGCCTGCTTACGGTACAGGACGTTGCCCGCTACTATGTAGTTAACGGAAACTCCATCACTATCCAGCCCAATCCCAATGCCCATCCCGATTATTTGCGCCTGTTTCTGTTTGGCTCTGCGTTTGGAGCCTTATTGCATCAACGTGGTTATCTGCCACTGCACGGCAGTGCGGTGCAAATGCCGGATGGGCGAGCGGCGGTATTCTTGGGTAAAACCGGAGCGGGAAAATCGACTTTAGCCGCAGCGCTATGCCTGCGCGGTCATACGCCGTTAAGTGACGACATAAGTCCGTTACGAAAAGACGCCAGCGGCGCTTTATGGATATACCCTGGTTTGCCGCAACATAAGCTAGGGCAAAAATCGCTGATGGAGTTATGCCTGAGTCCGGCAACCACACAAAAAGTGCGGCTTAGCGTAGAAAAATACTTTTTATCAATAACCGGCTCAAGTATAATGCCGGTGCCACTGGGAATGCTCTATGAATTAAAACCGTCGGACATAACTCGGGTGGAAATGGACAGTATGCCGTTTAAAAATATAACCCAGTTGGAAATATTGACTCGGCATACCTACCGGGCTGGTTTTGCCCTGCAATTAGGACAAAATACCGACTATCTACCGTTGTTAGGCGCAGTGGCTAACCACGCCCCTATCACACGTATAAAGCGTCCACACGAAACCTGGTCGTTGCCAGCGTGCGTGGAACGAGTCGAAGCGGACTGGCAACAAGCTGGAATCCTAAAACACATCAATACATGATTATTAACGAGATGGTCATCTTTGCCATGCAATTTTTACTGATGGAGAAAAAGATATGAGCGCTATACTCGGATTGATCCGTGCGAATGGTACCCCGGCGGCAGATTCACTGACGGCAATGTCCGGCGCCATGCGGCACTGGGGAGGCGATGGTGGCGGAGAGTGGCATAATGGCGGCGCAGGTTTTGGGCAACGTCAATTAGCGGTGACTGCCGAGGCGTTATTGGAGCGTCAGCCACTGGTATGCGAGGATGAAGTTTTTATCGCGGCGGCACGATTAGATAACCGCACCGAATTACGCCGGGAGATGGCAATTCCCGGTGATATACCGTTGCCGGACAGTGAACTTATGCATCAGGCCTGGAGGCGCTGGGGCGAGGCTTGTCTTGCCCATTTCGTGGGTGACTGGGCATTTGCGGTGTGGAATCGCCACAGCAAGCGATTGTTCGTGGCTCGCGATCATGGCGGTAACACCGATTTGCTGTACTATCACGCCCACGGCCTGTTCGCGTTTTCCTCCGGCCTTTTAGGATTATTTGCCCTACCGGAAATTCCCCGCCGACCCGCTCCGATGAAAGTGGCGCGAACCCTCGTGGTTTGGCTTAGCTACGAACCGGAAGCCACGGCGTTTCAAGGTATCCTGAGTTTATTGCCGGGACATTGGCTGTCACTTGATGCGGGGCAACTGAGCATCAGACGCTATTGGTATCCAGAACAGTTGCCGGAACTGATTTTGCCGGACGATACTGCCTACGAAGAGGCTTTTTTGGAGGTTTACAACACGGCAGTTGCGGCCTGCCTGCACAGCACACGCCCAATAGCCGCAACCCTCAGCGGCGGTTTGGATTCCGGCTCAGTATGTGCGTTGGCTGCCTGGCAACTGGCGGCGCGCGGGCAACGGCTTCGCGCCTATACTGCTGTGCCGCAGTATCTACCAAGCGGCGCAGACGCAAAACATCGTGGTAATGAGTGGGAACTCGCCCAGGCCACCGCCGCCCATAGCGGACATATCGACCTCACGGCGATCCGCGCCGAAAATATCAGCATCATGGACAGCTTGGAGAGGACGTTAACCATCACCAATATCCCACAACATGCCGCCTCTAATTTTCACTGGATATTGGCAATACTTGACGCTGCGCAAGCGCAGGGGGCAGGCGTCTTGCTCACCGGACAAAACGGCAATGCTACGGTGTCGCTTGCCGGTAAAGGCTCTCTACAACCTTGTCTGGTTCGGGGCGACTGGCGAGGGGTTTATCAAGCCTTGCGCGATATGAGCGCCAATCCCTGGCAGGCTTTAAAATGGCAGGTTATCAAACCGCTAGCCTTACCGCTATTGCATCAATGGCGTAGCTGGCAAAGCCGCAACAACGCCCATCCGCCGTGGGTAGGATATTCGGCAATCCACCCGGAGTTTGCCAAGCAACTTAAGTTAGAAGAGAATATGCGCGCCAGCGGCTATAGCCCAACTTTCACCCGGAACAATCCTCCAATCCAGACGTACTTTCGGATGGTAAGTTTGGGCGCTGGAAGCGGCTGGCCTGCCTTTGGTGCGGCGTATCAGTTGGAAGTACTCGACCCAACCCTGGATCGGAGGGTGGTTGAGTTTTGTTGGAAGATTCCAAACCGGCAGTATTGCCGTGGCGGTGAACGGCGCTGGCTTCTACGTCGCGCGTTACGGACTTTTATGCCCGATACGGTACTGGACGACCGTCGAAAGGGATTACAAGCTGCTGATATAGGGCGCCGGGTCGTGGCGCAACAAGCGGAGATTGTTGCCGTGCTTGATCAATTACAGAAACATCCGGTTGCCGTCGCATGGCTGGATATTCCCCGGATGCGGGCGGTGTTAGCGTCTTTAAGCCATGAGGTTACGGTGAAAAACACCACCCAAGCCGGAACTATTTTGTTGCTTGGAATAGGTGTGGGCTTGTTTTTACAGCGATTTACTTGAAAATATTCGATTTGACTGGGTGCATTCCCAAATCCTTGTAAACCCCTTGCCATAGCAATATCGGCTAGAAACGTTAGTTTCATGCCGTCCATAAGGGACTAGAAATTATGTCCTCCGTCCCCACCGATGAATCGGTGGGCTATTTCCATCTGTCCCTACGGGACAAAATGCATATTTACAAGAAAGCGGGAATGTACCCCATCCGATTTGAATTGATTTTTTGTCTGTTAGGACTTATTATGCGTTGGTTAGACGGAAATACTCCAAGTAAGAAAAAAATCATCCCAGCACTTTTATAAAAAGAGTGTTTTCGTTCAGACACTATGTACCTGAATTCGCCGTGATTTTTATACACAACAAATTGCTGCAGACATGGA
>CAYHFB010000374.1:0-4313 GCA_964355695.1 uncultured candidatus Brocadiaceae bacterium | reverse complement strand
TATACCTGGGCCATTATTGTCAGTTACTTCAACATTCTTTACAGTAATTGACTTTCCGATCCCACGACTCCCTCCCATGTACTATGTCTTAGCTCGTAAGACGGTAAGATTGCCATCATCCGTAACAATGTAGCATTTTTTTGTCTTATCTCCGTTGCCGGAAATGATGCTGGCATGAGGGCTTACTCCTGAGTTATCTATCCGGTTTACTTTTACATAAGAAGTACCGAATATTCCCCATCCTGTGTTCTTGCTCACCGTGATGTGCGTCTGAATGTCAATCATGCCGTTGACGTATCTAGTCGAATCGCCGAGAGCGGGAATCATCATCTCTGTCCCAGTCAAAATCCCAGGCCCCTCATTCTCACGTACCTCGTTAGCATCACTATTGTCAGTAGCTCCAATAATCGTTATATTGCCACTCATGCTCTGAATACCTGGGCCGTGATTGTTATTTATTTTGACCTTCCTCAAGCTAATATCTTTTTTTGCCACTATACCTGGGCCATTATTGTCAGTTACTTCAACATTCTTTACAGTAATTGACTTTTTCAGGCTTCTTACTCCTCCGCCATCACCCTTGCCGCCATTACCAGATACAATAACTACTCCTGTTCCAATACCATTGACAAATATACTTTCCTTTGCGACGATGCCGTACTCACCATTATGCTCAGCCTGAAGAATGGCATTGTAAGCATTCACCGCGCCTCCAGAATTAATGCCTGATTTCCCGTTATCACTAAACTCATTGTCTGTTCCTTCAATGGTAATGTCCCTGCGTGCGGAAACACCCGCTCCTTTATTACTGCTTACCTTGGTATTCTTTAAAAAAATGTTATACCTTGCCGTAATCCCATCTCTGGAAAAATTCAGAATATTCATACCCTTTACCATACAGTCCACGTATCTTGCGGATATGCCACTGGCCTTGCCAGCGTTCTTCCCATCCAACACCACGGCGCCGTTCGGCTGGCTGGCGGCGTCTATTACCACCGTTTTATTAATGTCGGGCAGAGGCTTTTTCGGTTTGATCGTGTAGTTGACTGCGCCGGTATTGCTGCTATAGCCGTAGTCGGTGACGGGGATGTCAAAGGTAACGGTGATCGTGCCTGTATCTTTGCTTAGGTTTACCTCTTCAATAGCCGCACGCAGGGTGCACTGATCACCGTCTTTACTCAAGTCCACGTCGCACACACCGTCGCCCGGATTTGCGTCAGACTCATCACTGGTGGTGTTGACGACGAAATCGCCTGCTTCTTCCAAGGCGTACTTCTGTATAGTAATGTCAGGATATTTATTAATTGCGGCATACAGGTGTCCGTCCATATCGAACCCGAGACGAGCTGCCATAACTTCAGTTTCGGCGAGCAATGTGCCATCATTCGTGTATTTCTGAAGCCTTGGTTCCCAGGTGAGATAGTAGTTTTGAACGTAAATGTTTCCACTACCATCTATAGTCATGGGAGTCCAGTTATGATGATTATTGTCTACATCAAACGTATATACCAATTCACCGGTGGAGGTATATTTGCGAACCTCGCGTCCTTTCCAGTTGTCGGAAAAGCAGTAAACATAGACATATCCGTCTCTGTCAACACATAGAGCAGTCTCTGCGGTACCAGCCTGAGCACATACCCACCTTGCTAGCGCTTCACCTTGATCGTTATAATGTGTTAAATACTCTTCTTTGCCCGTTGTACCTGCAAGTGATATTGCATAAAGAGAACCATCGGAGGCTATGTAGGTACTCACATAATTTGTATACCCAGCATCATCAAGGCTAATGAACGTTATATATTCTAAACTCGAGTCGAACTTGAGAAATCCATTCCCCTTGCCGTACCAACTGTACCAGAAGTAGAGATTTTCTTCTCCATCCACACCCGCAAGGCTTGTCTCATAGAGGCTTAGTTCTACCTTGTTGTCGTACATAACAATCGTGACGCTATTCACCGTAAATAATAAATCACCATCCGAAGTAAACTTCTTTAAACTTCCTCGTTCGGAAACAAATACATTCCCGGATTCGCCCACACACATGCCCTGAAAATCGTTATATTGCCCCCCTTGCCATTCTTTAACAAGTTTAAACTGTTCTTTCGCATAAACATCCACCGTCAATGACAAAATTAAGCTTAACCCGAAAACCACCATTCCCACACAAAAGACACACAACCGCCTCAATCTATCGCCCTTATTTAACATTTTCATTTTCTCCATATAAAAGTTCAAACAAAAGATGATGATAGGGAATTGCTTTTTTCTATCAGGTCGTCAGTTTAGCAAAAACGTAAGTTCTCAATAAGTTGAGGCAGGTAGCTGTGACAAGCCTTCAAAGATAAAAACAGTTACTCCCTAACCCTATCAACCAATAGGGATGGTTTCGGAAAAACTATTTTTTACCGCAAAGAGATCAGATGTCGCTGAGAAAAGCCTTTACTATCAACATACTCAATCAAGCTGAAACCGCTGGTTTCAGCTTCTGGAAGTTATCATTAATTCTGCTTGGCAAATCAGGCAGAATGGTATTCCAGGTTGAACCAAAAAACGTACGGATTTTCGCTTTGAATTCAGTAAATGAATCAAATACCTTATTGTTTCTGACATGCTCGTTCATCACCTTCCACACCCTTTCAATTGGGTTCAGATTGGGACTGTATGGCGGCAAAATATGCATCACCAATTTGGGATGCGGGGGTGGCGCTTTTAGCGTATCTAACAATTCACGCGCAGTTAATATGTCAACATCTAAAATTGAATGATCCTGAAACAATTGCGCCTCTTTTTCTACAACTGATTTTAGCTGCATTTTCATTTTCTTCGTTAATTCTACCTTATTGCCAGGCAATTTGATCCCGTACGTTTCATCTAAAAACAATCGGTTTACGGCGCTTGCTTCTGATAAAAACAAACCTACTTCCTTTGACGTATGGGCGCCACCACCGTCAGCAATTACGTGAATTTTAGTAGATGCTGTGTGCGCTGCTTCTATTGCCTTTAAAAAGTCAACGGTCGCGCTACCATTTATGGTCTCATACTCACGAGTTATTATCGACATGGTGTTTAAATCAATTGCACCCGTTAAGTTTATTCTACTCCGACCTGCAACCGTAGCTATCATCTTTTCTACGCCTTTTCTAATCCAACCACTGGTAATTTTTGTCGCTTGCGTAGGGTGGACACTGTCAATAAACAGCACGACCTCGCCAGGCTTGAGGTTGGCTTTTAATTCTTCATATTTTTGAATAAAGGCTTCTTGCCGTAATTTATCGGACTTGGCGGGAACCCCTTTGGGCTTTTTATACGAAAACTCGTGCTTCATCAGCCAATCATGCATGCCTTGTTGCGTATAATTTACACCATAAGTGGCTTGGATGTATTGAATGATTTCTTTCGTTGATGGATAAGTGTTTTTTTCTAAATGCGCTATTAAATTTATCGTCTGCTGCTCATTCAACTTACTTGAAGAGCCGCCGCTGATTGGTTTTAACTTTTCCTGAAGTACGTAATCCTTTACGTGGCCCCATACCGTGGTTTCACGGGGTGAGACCTCGGTATTATGTTTGCAGGCTAAGCTGCAACCGGAAATCCAAATCGGTCAATTTTTCTCCAAAATTGGCCCCACCGTTTAGTCGTGTGAGACATAGAGCGCAGACTCAAAACAACTGCAGCGCCACGCTCTTTCCATTTCATACCGGCATTGCATAGCCGTTGTTTCACAATAACTTTACAGGCTGCCTCAGTTACTCCTGACCCGATAGGTAAATGGCGACTAACAGCATCTGGATAATTCATCATGTGGTTATTGTTTTCTAAATATGTTATCGTTTTTTGAAGTTGCTCTCTTTCGTCAGCAGAGGTATTATTTGTTTCTTGAAATGATTTTAACTCATTCAGAAGATGCACTGCTGTACCATGGGTGTGTTTTAGATTGTGGCATGAATTATCAAGCCACTCTTTTTTCTTTGTGAGATTCTTTTTGCCGAGAAACATGCACTCTGATGCTTTATTTAAATATTCGGTAACGTGATAAAAATCGATAATCTGAGTGTCTGTTCTTGGTTCTAAGAAATCCCAGTTATCCTTGGCCCCATCGGCCAGACCCACAAAGTGGGCATGGGGATACTGCTCTTTCATTTTTGAAACCTCGTTGTCTAAATGATGGAGAAATGTTTTTTTGCCATACTCTGGTGCGGCTGCTGTATATAAAGTGAACTGCCTTTCTCCTTCTTCATCAAAAAGAGCAATGGTTCCTACCATTGCTTGCCGATAGCCTTCTTCCATCATCAACATACACGTTCCATCAAGTC
>CAYHFB010000373.1:0-4315 GCA_964355695.1 uncultured candidatus Brocadiaceae bacterium | reverse complement strand
CACCCAAGTCCTTGGTATCACACCACCTACAACATAATATATTTTTATTTGAATTAGTACCCTATCTGTACCCTCGCCAAGCTTATTCTTTTAAAAAAGACAATTCTGTAGTTTTTCTGATAACAACCGTTGAGCAAGGCATCAGCATTGCCAACATGAATGTGTAATTGGGTGTAACCCTGTATTTTAAATTTTTAAGAAAGCGAAAAACAACGATGACTAAAACACTGGAAATAACACCGAACATTCTCGTCGCGAATGACGTACCTGAAAATCAGTATGCGCTTGAAAAGGCCGCAGTGGCGTTGAAGGCAGACAATGAAATGCTTGAATACCGTCTAAAAGAGCTTTCAAGAGAATTTGCCGGCGAAAATATTGAATTACTGCTGGCAATTGTCGGGCAAAACATGATGGTAGAAGCGCATCTGAAGCTAAAAGAACAACTCTACTACATGCAGAAGCTGGCATCTGCCGGTAAGCTTAAAGGGGGAGGGCTTTACGATTTAAACACCATTCTTACCGCGATATTATCCCATTTGCAACTGGCCCTGTTGGAGTTGCCGTATAACACAGTGAATATACATATTGGGACAATAATTGAAGGCACAGAAAGGGTTTTGAAGATGACAAAAGAACTCCTGGTTTTCAGTAGAAAGCAGGCGATCACCTTGAAACCCCATGATATGAATGACATCATAAAAAATTCAGAGAGTTTTTTAGTGGGCATGGTATGGAGAACGGTTGCCTTTGAATTTACCCTGGCGGAAAAGGAATGTATGGTAATGGCTGACCGTGGGCAGATCGGACAGGTGTTGATGAACCTGGTATTAAATGCAAAGGACGCTATGCCGTACGGCGGGGTCATAGGTATAAATACCGGTGTAATACCGTTGAGCGAAACATTCACAAAATCGTACGGATATGGCAATGCCGGCAGCTATGTCCACGTCGCTTTTTCCGATACCGGCATGGGTATGGACGCTAAAACACTGGAAAATGCATTCGAGCCGTTTTTTACCACAAAAGCAATAGGAAAGGGGGCAGGCCTGGGGCTTTCCGTCGTATATGATATTGTTAAACAACACAACGGTTTCATTGACGTAAAAAGCTCTCCCGGCAAAGGCTCCACGGTCAATATGTATTTCCCTCTCATAAACGACGTGGCAGGGAAATGCGCCAGGCCGTCCGAGCCTTTAGTCGCCAGGGTGCAAGACACTGCGCCCGGGGACGATGAGTATGTGCGGTCTTTTAGGAAGCAGATGTTGTAAATGAAAGGGGATAAGGTTTGTGATGAAATACGAAATACGAAATACGAAATACGAAATCTGAAACTTAAAACAGAAAATATGAAAACAGTTCTTTTGATAGAAGACTATAAAAACCTACGCTTGCTTTATCAATGGGAACTTTCGCTGGAAGGATACCGCGTTATTACGGCCATTGACGGCACAGAAGCCATAAACAAGGTATATGAACAAACCCCGGATGTGATTATTATTGATTTTTACCTGGCAAAGAATTGTCCGTTGTGTAACCTCCTATTAAAAGAATACAAAAAGACGCACATGATTATACACACGACAAACAGCAGTTATAAAGACGGTTGCCAATTGTGGCCATCCGGCGCTTTTGTTTTGAAATCATCTGATTTAACCGAATTGAAACAAAAGGTGAAAGGATTAATAGAAAAAACGGACGAAATCGGATTAATGGGCTTGTCTGCATGTTCCCCAGTTACAGCATAGGAATGAGAAAATAGTGACACGGGTTTCCAGGCATCGTTGGTATAGAATGGTTCTACCAGAAAAGGGTGCTCGAGCGGGTTCAGGTTTGTAACCTGAACCCCGTGTTTGATAAAACAATAACGCAAAGCCCTCGACAAGCAGGTAAAAAGGTTTTACGGCGGTAATTCATTGGGATAATAGCGTTCTGTGTGGGTGATGGCGTAACCAACCGTATGAAATGCATGGTTCAGGTTGCAAACCTGAACCCGCCAAAGCGGTTTAAACGTTACAAAGCGCCATCATACAACCGAATGTGGATGGCGTTAAGCATTGTTCGCGGAAAATCAATCGTCTTGAGTTGATGGTTGGGTTGAGGAACGAGACCCAATATTCCATAAACTTAAAGCGAAGTATAGGTAAGAGGAAATCATGAAGACCGAAAAGATGTTTTACAATCTTATTTTGTGCGTTTTAACGGATATTGTGAAACAAAACAAACAAAAGTTCACCAGTTTTGCAAAAATTAAAATCAAGGCGGTGATTTACTACATAAAAGCCATTAAATTTATACGGCGAATATGCATCGGTATAGTTCTTTTAATTTTGAGTTTAGTTGTAATGATCAGTGGTTTTATATTTTTGCATGTATCGTTTTTTTATTATTTCCCTTTGAGTAAAGAAGTAAAAGCGTTAGTTATCTTTTCACTCGGTATTTTCTATTTTCTGATACCACTAGGGGTTCTTCTTTACTTTACTTCACAGAGATTTTGGATGAAATTTTCGAATGCGAATACATTGATACAAAAAGTTTTGGGTACGGTTTCTGAAGATAAAAAATAAATGAAAAAGGAGATGGCATTATGGATAACCAAACGAAAGAAAATGCGGGAGACATATTAAAAATTGACGAAGCACTTGAATTGCTGAATAGAGAATTAAATGGAAGGAGTGATGAGATTAATCGATTGATTAGTGAAAAATATTCAAATCTCAAAGAGATTATAAGTGGAGCAACACACACGGGCAAGGAAACGATAGAAAAAACACGGCAAACTTTGGAAGCGGCTGTTGCTAAGGGAGAGGAAAAAACGAAAGAACTAGGAACGGAAATTGACAGGAGGGTTCGTTCCAATCCATGGTTGGCTGTAGGTATTGCTGCCGTTAGTGGTTTCCTTTTATGCTCTATTATCGGAGCAGGCAAACGTCCAAAGTGATTAGCAAGTTTTTCGTTCTTTGATATGGTTTTTATGACTTTGCGCCGGAGGGGTAAGAAAAGGAAGCGAAAGACGCGCATAAGTAAAACAGGACAACAAATTTAATAATAAAAAAGGAGAGAGTATGAAGGTGTTTAATAAGATGTGGGTTATAGTGTTACTACTCGTCGTCCTTATGGCTGGACATGCAGTCAATGCGAATGAATTACGTCCGAACATCCCACCACCCACGGTAAGTTCTACAAACCCTGCAAGTGGTGCTAAAGAGGTGGTTCTTAACCGAAAAATCTCTGCAACTTTCAACGAGGTGTTGGATTCTTCGACAATCGAAAAAATCACATTTACCTTAAATCAAGGGTCTGCCAGTGTTCACGGTAATGTGGCCTACGTTGGCGTAACGGCGATCTTCACACCGTCAAATGATCTTGAACCTAATGCTGAATATACAGCAACGATTAAAATCACGAATAAAAACCTGACAGGCAATAAACTGACAGATGTCAAAGTATGGAGCTTTTCCACCGGTTCGTGCCTGGATGGCACAGCGCCAACGGTGAGTTTCACTGCCCCTGAGAATAATGGCACAGACGTAGCTGTCAACCGGCTAATCACTGCAACCTTCAGTGAGGCGATGGACCCTTCAACAATCCAAAAAAGTACTTTTACCTTAAAGCAGGGGAAAAAGAATGTTTCCGGCAAGGTGACCTACGTTGGTGTAACAGCAGTTTTTACACCGGTAAGCAAACTTAAACCTAACACCAAATACACTGCCACTATTAAAACCAAGGCAAAAGATATGGCGGGAAAAAGACTGGCTGTTAACAAAGTATGGAGTTTTTCCACCGGTGTGAAGTTGGATACCACAGCGCCCACGGTAAGTTCCACAGACACTGCGAATGGCAGCACCGGTGTGGTTCTCAACCAGCAGGTAGCGGCGTCTTTCAGTGAAGCAATGGACCCGTTGACGATCACTACGACAACGTTCACCTTAATGCAAGGTACAACGCCTGTTTCAGGGGCAGTGACCTACACCGGC
Organism: uncultured candidatus Brocadiaceae bacterium; assembly: GCA_964355695.1. Taxonomy (GTDB): domain Bacteria; phylum Planctomycetota; class Brocadiia; order Brocadiales; family Brocadiaceae; genus JACVXV01. The sequence goes on along the minus strand of CAYHFB010000373.1, from coordinate 341 downwards.
GTAACGGCAACGTTTACACCGGAAAGCATCCTCTCCACGAACACCGTATATACTGCCACGATCACAACCAAGTCTAAAGACCTTGCGGGTAATGCGCTGGCAAGCGCCAAGGTATGGAGCTTTACCACCGGTATGGGTCCGGACGTCACAGCGCCCACGGTCAGTTCAACAAATCCGGCGAATGGCGATACTGGTGTGGGCCTCAACCAGCAAGTTGCGGCAACCTTCAGTGAGGTGATGGACTCATTAACAATTACTACGGCAACTTTTACCGTAATGCAAGGAACAACGCAGGTTTCCGGTACCGTGAGCTACGCCGGCGTGACTGCGACATTTACACC
>CAYHFB010000372.1:0-4317 GCA_964355695.1 uncultured candidatus Brocadiaceae bacterium | reverse complement strand
GCCTCATACTCTTCAATAATGCCGGCAATGCGCTGGTCAATTATACTGGCGTTAATATTCATTGTTAATCGCCTCCCCTTTTAAAAACACATTTGAATACACTAACAAATAGCACTCCATAATAGTCACTCACCGACTTACGGAAGAATAACCAAGGCCAAACAAATTGCCAATTTCTTGATTATTGTACCAACCGGTACTCCATAAAAGATAGATTAATAAATCACGATTTAGTTTATTTGAATCGCTTATCCTGGAGGAATGCAAGAAATCATTTGGAGTGCTTTTTATTGTCAACAATATAATCACTAATCAAGGTGTGACCCCTTCGTCATCTTAAATTTTAAATAATGGGCAAAAAATCACTATAATAATTCGACAGAAAATAGCCATATTTATTATTTAAGATGCGACCCTTGCGCTTCCTTGCGCTTCACAGCGGCGCCGCGTGACGTTATGCGCTTGAAACCAAAAGATATTGCATGGATACCGTGTATGTGTTAATCTTTTTATATGATTGTTTCATTTGGTAATCGCGCCACTTCTGATTTGTATCATGGCATCTCAAGCAGTCGCATCCGGCGGTTGCCATCGCAAATCTTAGAGTCTGCGTTATATAAGCTTGATCTTCTTAATGCAGCACAGTCATTGGATGATCTTCGGTCACCACCAGGTAACAAACTCGAATCATTGAAAGGTGATTTTGCTGGATTCCACAGTATTCGTATTAACTCACAATGGCGTATCGTATTTCGGTGGCAAGCATCAAATGCCCATGATGTTAGAGTCATTGATTACCATTAACTGAATATCGGAGGTATTATCAAAATGATTCCATCCAATAGAAAAGCAACGCACCCCGGCACCATTTTACTGAAAGAATATCTCGAACCTATGGGACTTACACAAAAGGCACTAGCAACTTATATTGGCATTCCGGCGCAAAGAATCAACGAAATTGTCAGGGGTAAGAGGAGTGTATCTCCTGAAACGGCATGGTTGCTTTCAGAGGCTTTCAGCACGTCACCAGAGTTTTGGCTCAATCTTCAAGCGACTCATGATCTGTCGTTACACAAGCCAACGAGCCATATCCAACCATTGGTGGCAATTGGAGCATAACAAAGCACTCCAGCCGGGTAGGTTGGGTTGAGTGAAGCGAAACCCAACATTTTTTAAATGCCACGAACGTTTATCGTTTGGTTTCGCATTGCTTAACCCAACCTTATAGAATTGGCAGGAAAGTAATGTAATATCGTAGATCAAAAACACCGGGGTCAACCTTCTTTTTTATGGTTGTGATTTATCGGAGAAACAAGATGCTGTGTTATGAAGCAAACGTGGCTCTGATAAAGGAGGCATTTCTGTATATGACCACACACCACCCATTTCGCATTCGCGCATTTGTTTTGCATCCAAGCCATATTCACTGTTTATGGACGTTGCCGGAGGATGATAATAACTATTCGATCGTTATGTAAAGCAGGGTGATTATGATGTTGATTTGGAAACAGGGCGTAAGATTGAATTTGATACAAAGGTGGGATATGAATGAATCGAGTGGGTGTTGGGTTGAGCAAGGCGAAACCCAACGCCGACCGTTTGTGACATTCCCAAAATGTTGGGTTTCGTTCCGCAGCCCAACCGGGCTAATATCAGAAAGAGCATATTAGTTGTTCGGTAAGTATAATGATATTCAGTGGTTCGGTTCCCTGAGCGTTGTCGTTAGCAAGAAAAAATTAAAAAGGATTGGAAATTATGACTATTGGTGAAATTAAGAAAATGTCCACCATTGAACGTTTACGAGCAATGGAAGAACTCTGGGATGCCTTATGCCACGAAGATAAAGAAATCGAATCACCAGAGTGGCACGGAACAATTCTTGAAAAGAGGAGAAGGAAAATTGAAACAGGGGAAGCCGAGTTTCTTTCGATAGAGGAACTGAAAGCACGTGGACGTAAATGAAAGTAATTGTCTTAAAGGAAGTTGCGGAAGATTTGGAAGAAGGGCGGCTTTTTTATGATCGAAAAGAACCATGTATTGGCGATTATTTCTTTGACAGTTTAATTTCTGATCTAGAATCTTTAATACTATATGCTGGAACCCATAATAAACGATTCGGCCTTCATGGAATGTTGTCAAGGAGGTTTCCATTCGCTATTTAGGCAGTGTCAATAAATAAGGTTTACATCTGTTGTCAGAAAACGTAGCAATTTGGCCTGAGCCAGACACAGGCTTGATACCTTTATTTATTTACGCCGCCTTACTATGAAATAGAAGAAGACACCGCTAGAATCATTGCTGTTTTGGATATGAGACGTAATCCAGCATGGATTCATGGAAAATTGAAAAAAAGAAGAAGCTAACAAGCGCATCCACCAGACCGGAAAAGACACGGCTGGTGATGCTTTACGTTAGGCGGGTACTTTCCAAGTCAAAAGTGTTAAAATAACAACATGAAAATCTACCTTGATTTATGTGCCATTCAAAGACCGCTCGACACCCCGAATCAAATTCGGATTGTTCTGGAGTCTGAAGCCGTTCTTGGAATCATTACCTTTTGCGACAGTGGGCAGGCTGAATTGCTTTCGTCGGAAGCGTTGCTTTACGAAGGCGAGCATAGTTCATTGCCAATCCGAAAAGAACATACTCTCGCCGTCATGGCAAAGGCAAAAGGCATTGTCAATGTCACCAAAAAAGAAAAATTGCGAGCGGCAAATTTGATGACGTTTGGTATTAAACCTCTGGACGCGCTTCACATGGCTTTAGCAGAATCAGGAAATGCCGATTATTTCTGTACATGCGACGACAAATTACTACGAAGCTCAAAGCGAGTCAAAGATTTAACGGTAAAAGTGATAAATCCTATTGATTTGGTTCAGGAGATTGAAAAATGATTACAGATGTAAGACCTCTAATCGAAATTAATCAACAAGCAATCAGCCTGCTCTATAAAGAATTAGGCGTTGTTGACGCCGTTCGTTTCCTCAAACAATTTACTCAAGGTTTTGGAAATTACACTCAGGAACGAGAGTCTATTTTTGCAAACAAATCCCTTGATGATATGGTGAGTGAAATTGAGAAAAGACGAAAGACGGCACCATAAAAGGTTAGTGGGGGAATGGGTAAAAAACCACTATGATAATTCGACAGAAAATATCAATATTTATTATTTAAGATATACTGCAAGCGGGTATAAGTTGAACTTATGAAAGTGCCGCAAAACGACAGAAAACACTTGCCTATGGCAGGACTTTAAGTCTTTATGAATGTTCAGTTTATGCACGTTGGTAGTATACTTCACTTGCACTTCCACCGTGGCGGCGCGCGACGTTATGCGCTATGGCTACCGTGTATGTGTTAATCTTTTTATATGATTGTTTCATTTGGTGCGTGGGGTCACAGCTTGAATCGCCGGATAGAATCGCACAGGGTGGCCGTGGTAGTTCGGGCAGAGGGACGGACAAGAGAGCCAGAAGGAACTTGGACTCTGGCGGTTTGAGCAGTAAGCTCCCGCTGTCTTCAGTTCGTCATCCTTCTTCCTGGTCATGATTTCGTACCTTTAAGTTCCTGCAGACTAACGCAGAATTAACCGGCTCCGCGCTTTTGCGGATCCCGGGTTGAATGACAGGTTAGAGCGGTGTTCATGCATCAAATGCTCCTCATACACCACAACACTTTTTGTATTTCTTGCCACTGCCACATGGGCAAGGTTCATTGCGACCGATTTTTTCAGATTGGGCTGGTACGGGAGGATTTAACGCTTTTTCCAAATTAGAAATATCTTCCGGTTTATCGGTCTCAAAACCAACGATGTATTGCCAACCATGCAGAGCACATTGTTCTGCAACATACCTTCCCCGTTCCTCGGTTCTCACGCGAACAATTATCGGTTTTTCCTTGGTTCCAAGTTTAGCCATGAGTTAAATCCTCCTTGAAGCTCTAACGCCTAAGCTCACCAGCCGCGGGCGCAGTTTCCCGCTGCCTGGTGCAACGCCTCGGCATCTTTTATAATAATTCGGTTAATTTCGAAACAGACAGTTGATCTTTTTATTGGACTATGGGCTGGAACAATGATTTTTAAATTTGGTAATTTAAACTCGGTACTTTATTCATACAGCAATGTCAAGTTCTTCAGAATTAGAAGAAAAAACGAAATCATCTTCAACTGGTGCAAGATAAAGTTCAATAGCCTCACGAATATTTTTTAGAACTTCTTCTTTTGTTTCCCCTTCACTGACACAACCAGCCAAGGATGGAACTATTGCAGTATACCCACCTTCATTACTTGGTTCTAATATGACTTTTAGATTCATTTTA
>CAYHFB010000371.1:0-4335 GCA_964355695.1 uncultured candidatus Brocadiaceae bacterium | reverse complement strand
CGTTCGGCTATCCCTTAGTGGGTTGCTCCTCAGCAGTGTCCACCTCTGTTTTACCCTCAAAGTGGGGAAGAAACATCTCGAAATGAGTGAAGTCACTCATTTGGCACAGTCTGGCAAGTGAAACCCAACACCAACCATTCGTGGCATTCAAAGAACGTTGGGTTTCTACCAGACTACCAGTCTTATCTTACCCAAAAAACATCTTAACAACCGGTCTGAAAAAGCCCGTCCATTATATAGGGATGGTCTTGCCCTTTTTTGTCAAAATAATCGGGTAATGTGCAGCACATTACCCATCATAAGATAATTCTCCTATTTCTCCTACAATTCCACACCATTTTTTACCATTTCCCGTGCATTGTTTTTAAATTTGCAAAAAAACTTGCACTCTTCTTTGTTTTTGCTATACTGGACACGTCTATGGGAATAAGCAATTTCCTATCATCTCATCTCATCTCATCTCATCAAAATTTACAAAGAAAGAGAGGCATGTGTTATGAATATCCTAAAAGATATTACTATTCTTGCGGCTGTTGCTGGATGTTTTTTGTTCTTCGGATACGGCTCAGTTCCTGTTTGTGCCGAAATCGTTAATGGTATAGAAGTGGGTTCCGAAGGAGGGTCTCCTAATGATGGAGTGGTTGAAGTGCCTGGCAATAGAGAAAAGACTGATGACTCGGAGGCGGTTGGAAACGCAGTGGTTATCAACTTTGACGGCGTAACGGCGCCATGTCTCTTCGCAGACACAGTTGCCCTCAAGGGAACATTCGGAGGGGCTAAATTTAAAGGCAAGGGGAAAGGAAATGGAGGTGCAATCATTGATCAGTGCGGCAATTTTTTGGTTACGGGGCATTCTCCCCCCAATTTTTTGGCGTTTAATTGCTCCGCTTCTTTAAAAGGTGGGGGACACCCTCGCTTACCCGAATCGATTACGTTTCTAACACCTTCAACTGGAGATGTAACGCTGCGCGTCGGTAGTTATGATAATGGACAGGTTAAAATTACTGCCGTCAAGACTAATGGACCAAATGTTATAAAAACGGTAACGTTAACCAACGCAATGCAGACGGTAACCCTTCCTGGTCCGGGAGTTAAAAAAATCAAAATCAAAGTGGGGCAATCGGGCTGTGTTTTGGTAGTTGACGATATAACATATTGATCCATTGGGTAATAATAAAAATTAAAAGGTATTGGACAAATCGATAAGGCAGTCCGCATGATAGGACAAGCCATTTCCCGTTAAAACAACGGACGCGGATTACGATTGGTTCGCGAGACGCGTCCGTTTCCGGCTTGTTCCTAAACTCCGCTTGGGAACAAGCTGGAAAATATTGCTTAGATAACAATGCACTAATTCTGGCCCGGCAAAATAGCCCCCGCTTCTTCATTCCTCTGCGTCCTCCACGCCCGGTGCGATGAACCGTTACGTCCTTTATTTTATCTTCTGCGCGATTTCCGCTATGGTAAAGTAAGCCGCGACCGCATCAGCGGCAAGGAGTTGATTTGATAAGCTGGCAATGTTTATGAACGACTGCGTAAGGAACAAAACCAGCTTCACCTCGTTCGATACGGTAATAACGCCAGCGCTGGCGATGTAGACGACGTTGTGGAATTTCCTGGCGAGATTCTCGGTAAAGACGAATTTTACTGCTGCGATCACCGCCATGCACAAGGGTGATTTTTGCCATAATGTCCTGATGGTAAAGGTTGATGCGACACTGACTCAGACTAACAATGGCTTTGGAACCGCAGATTACACAGATTTTGGATAATGAAATGCCAAATTTGTTTTATATACATTATGTTTTGAATGTTTTAATTTGTGCTGACCCTCCGTGGCTGGATGACGTCTTATAATAGCTTTCCCACCGCTTACGCAGTGGGGAAAGAAATGGGTTCTTTGGTTGCGGCTACGTCGCGCTAGGTTTGTACGCATTTTTTGTCAATTCCTTGTGGGGAATTGGGTAATGTGCTGCACATTACCCATCCTTTTCATTTTCGCTCTTCTTTGGTGTTCCCGTGTGCTGATACAGCAATCAACTTGTAGTTTTCGTTGTTTTTAGTATAATGGCGGCTCTGTGGCTGAAGGCCATTTCCTATCACCCTAATTATTTGGAGAAACAGTGCGATGCGGTCAATTAACCAAGTGGGACTAAAAAACCTTTTTAAAGAATTATTTTTAATAGCATTGTTGCTGTGCTTTGCTACGCAGGGTATGGCAACAACTTATACGCAGTTTGCTTCACCGGAATTGAATGACCGTACACAAACCGGGACAGGCGTGGCACCCACCGTGTTCAAATTGAGCGACCGATTGCAATCCTTCCAGGGGGTCGCTGGGTACGAAACATCCAAAGACGGTAGTTGTGTTATCTATCTGGCAAATACCGGACGAATCTACCCAAAGTGGGGATTGTACATGACTAGCCGCCGCGGTGGCACTGTCACCAAATTGACGCCTGAACCGACAGGCACCAGCCCTGGAGTGTTTGGCTGGATCATCACCGCAGACAGCAACTATGCAGTGTTTTCATTCTCGGAAAGCACTACACAAATCGGGTTGTATTCGGTCAATTTGAATACACTCGCTTTACACCAACTCCATGGCACCTTGGTTCCCGGTGGTGGCGTGAGTTTATTTAAAATCTCCAATGACAGCAGTACCGTTATATATCGTGCGGACCAACGCATTGAAGGTGTGGACGAAGTGTTTTCCGTGCCGATCGACGGTGGCGAGCCGGTGTGTTTGCATCAACCCCTCGCAAAAGGTCAATCAATGTTTGGTTTTAATATTACTCCAGACAGTCAGCGAGTTGTACTCAGCGGCGTATTGTCCCGCGACGAGCCAAAGGATCGTTTATACTGCGCACCAATACATGGAGGCGCAAAACTCGTAAAGATCGGCGCGACAGGAGAAGGAGATTATTTTAAGGCAATCTCGCCTGACAGCAAGCGCGTGGTGTTCACCTCATTGAAAGTCGCGCCTGATAACTTTGACCTTTACAGCGTAGCCATTGACGGTAGCAATTTACGCCGCCTCAGTCCTGACCATCGGAAACCGAGTAAACTCGGTTGGAACAACTACTACCCATTACGTATCAGTCCGGATAGCCGAGATGTCGTTTACCGTTCTGACCATAACGTGAACGGACGCTTCGAATTATTCGCCGTAAAAATCACCGGCGGTAAACCGCGTCGTCTGTCAGAACGGCGCAAAAAAGCAAGCAATGCAAGAGCAATTAATATTTATAACATTTCAGAAAACGGAATTGTTTTATTTAGCAATGACAGAGAACTGGATTTCAAAACCCACCTTTATAGCGCATCTTTGAAAGGGGGTAAGACGACGCAGGTCACGCACAATTATTTGGGGCCTACATCCACTTACGAAAATATCGGTGATGACGGTGAATCCGTGATCTATCGAGCGCGGGATAGCATGGAGGAGCTTGCGCCCACGAATCTATATATCGCCACGATTGACGGCAGCCAGCATCGCAAGGTGAATCCGGATTTCGAATCGAAACGGGGTGTTTCCGGGGCGGATGTTAGTTCTGACAATCAATGGATCGTTTACGATGCCGATCAGGATATTGAAGGCGTTATAGAGCTGTTTCGCGTACCGCTCAAAGGCGGAGTGCCTGTTCGCCTGAATCAGCCGGTTACAAAAACAGTTGGTTCAGGACGGGGTCGCTTATGGTTTATTATGCCGGACAGTAAGGCGGTGATATACAACGCTGACGCCGAGATCGAAAATCTGAACGAACTGTATTCTGCAACACTGCCGATCGAAATTCCGATGGATATCAACCCGGCGAGTTGTCCGAATAATGTTGATCTCAAATCAATGAGTCCAATTACTGTGGCTCTGCCAGGTGTCGGGTATCTGGATTTCAACGACATCATCCCTGCGTCCATTCGTCTGGCGAATGTCCCTTCCAGCAATGTTCAATTCACAGATGTTTCCACGCCTTATGCGCCCGCCTTTGGCAAAACCACAGCCTCGCAATGTAGTGACGCTGGCGCCGACGGAGTAGTGGATATGCAGATGGATTTCAGCACTGAAGCATTGTCCGCGCAGCTTGAAAAAATTCCTAACGGCGCGGCTATCGCTGTGGAGTTGATGGCGATCCTGCAATCAGGTGGCTCCGTGATCTCGGATGATATCATTACGATAAATAAATAGGCATACCGGGCTGCTGACCTTACCATTCACCTCTGTTTTTCAGGTTCGTCCCAGCCCTGCATGGGCCGCATGCAGGGTTGGGAGTTCTATAATGTTGGCTCTTCAGGGGAATTAGTGGGTAAAAAGGAGAAAAAAGTAGGCAATAGAGG
>CAYHFB010000370.1:0-4348 GCA_964355695.1 uncultured candidatus Brocadiaceae bacterium | reverse complement strand
CAGGATACCTGGAATTTAACCGATGACTTAAACCTTACGTTGGGGGTAAGACACGATCAATATAGCGATTTTGGCGGCACAACCAATCCCCGTGCAGGTATCACGTGGGAATTTATAAGCAACGCCTCGTTGAAACTCCTCTACGGAGAGGCATTCCGTCCACCCAGTTTCGCCGACATGTTTACTGCTAATCAGCCGGCTATTCAGGGAAACAAAGACTTGGGTCCTGAAACGATACGTTCATACGAAGCTGGATTAAGCTACAAATTTAACCAATACGTCACAAGTTCCGTCAATTATTTCAACAACACTATTGATGACCTTATTGTATTACGAACCGCTCAAAATACTTCGCGTTTCGAAAATGCCGGTAAAGCGTATGTACAAGGATTTGAAACGGAAACAAAGGTAAATATCATGAAAGAGAGTTACCTCTTTATGAATTACACCTTTCAGAATGCGGAGGATGACAACGGTGATAATATGCCGTATATAGCTCAACACAAGGGCAATTGCGGTGTTAACGTCCATTACTGGAAGTATATGAATACCAATGTGAACACCTTTATCAGCGGTACCCGCTCACGGGACGTTGCAGATACAAGGGACGACATGCCCGCTTACGCCCTCCTCAATCTTTCCGTTATCGGTAAAGAATTTTTTAAGACCATGGAAATACAGGGAACGGTGTTTAACCTGCTGGACAAGGATTATAGTGATCCAGGGCCTACTTCAATACCGGGAGACCTGCCGAGACCCGGAAGGACATTTTGGGTAGGACTGGGCTACCAGTTTTAAGGTAGGACAAGTGACCCCACTTTGTTTACCTGTTTGCTTTGAATCATAAAAACGAACTCTGCTGAAGGCAAAAGACTGGTAAAATGAGCTATAAACGTACAAAAATCATTCGGGTATTGAAAGAATATGGGTTTGAGTTCTTAAGAGAAGGTGGTAATCATACCATATTTACCGATGGGAAGATTAATATACCCATTGGAAGACACCGTGAAATAGATCGTGATATGGCAAGGATTATTGCTAAAGAAATAGGTGTTGAGTGGCTGGAGTTCAAAGAAGAAATTAATTAGGGGATATACCTAGTATGAAAATATTTACCATTGATATAGAAAAAGGTGAAAAGTTTTATATTGCACAGTGCAGAGAGCATTCAAACTGTTTTACTCAAGGCAAAACCATAGAAGAAACAATCCATAATATCAAAGAGGTTTTAGCGCTTATTTTGAGAGTTAAGCGGCTGAAATTAAATATTATTCTGAAAAACGATCTGGTCAATGCCCTTTAAGGTGCTGGTTCGAAAATAAGGCCAAACAAAAAAGTGTAAATATAAATATCCCAATAGGACATAACAGAAATCATATTTTCATCGTTTCAGGGTACCGCTAAAGCGGCATGATGACTTGTTCGATATTCGATTTTAAATTCCTTTACATTTCGTTCTGTGACAAAGTGTGTCATGGGGCACTTTGTGTCATGGGGCACTTTGTGTCATGAGACACTTTGTCTCAAATCAGCCACATTTGACCATGTAATACTTTTAACAATGGGGTATTTTCATAATGGCAGATAAGTTTCCGGCCACGATAAAACACCTTACCCGCTACAAAAAGACGGTTTCAAATAAATTGGTTATCATTGTTAACTAACGATATATCAGTGCATTACAAACTACTTTCCTATGTCAAAAATGTTGTTAGCGAACACCTTGCGTCCGTTTAGCGACCCATTTCATCGAAGAACACCCCGTCAAAAGTATTTCCTGCTAAATTCACCCTTTTTCCACCACTTGGCACCTATTGTGTGTATTAACAAAACCATCGAAATCTGTGCTGGGGTGAAACGTATAGCCATAAAATCACACCGTGCATGTGCGTTTTCAGAATATCTACCAGCCGGTAAACCGGATTATGGCAAAGCCGGTTTATCCACTCGAAATTAAGGAAAGACCATAGTTTATGACACACCATTACCGAGCCGATTTACACATCCATTCCTGTTTTTCTGACAGGCAATCCGTCTGGGCGCTACGAAAAATGAATTGCCCTGAGAGCTATTCAACCCCCGAATTTATCTATCAGACTGCGAAAAAGAAGGGGATGGATTACGTAACCATAACAGACCACAATTCCATTAACGGCGCCCTTAAGATTGCCCACCTGCCCGACGCCTTTGTCAGCGTTGAAGTCGATACCTTTTTTCCTGAAAACAACTGTAAGATACACGTCGTCGTCCTCAATATCACTGAGGCTGTTTTCAAAGAAATTATGTCCCTGAGAAAAAATGTTTATGAATTGACGGGATACATTCGGAAACGCGGTATTCCCCACTTCGTTGCACACCCATTCTCGGCCTTAAATGAAAGGCTTACGGTAGAGACGGTAGAAAAGATGTTGCTGCTGTTTGACGTATTTGAGTCAATAAATGGCACACGGGCGGGTCAACTGAGCACCTTTATGAATAAGGTGGTATCTTCATTCACCAAAGAGAGGTTAGAGGCCATCGCAAACAGGCACAACATACCTTCCTGGAGCGACACCCCCTGGAAAAAGACATTCGTTGGCGGTTCGGATGACCATAGTGGATTGTTTATTGCAAGGGCCCATACGGTATCAGCACAGGGGAGAACATTACCTGAATTCGTATCCGCAATAAGAGAACAAAAGACGTGGGCTGCGGGAGAAGAGGGAAACCCATTGAGCCTGGCACACAATATCTACAGGATAGGGTACCAATACTACACCGCACAGACAAAACAGCGTAATAACAATTCCATGCCCTTTGTTAACCTGCTCTTGAAAAAGGCCTTCAAACCCGGGGAAAATATTTCCTTGTTTGAAAAGCTCAAACTGCTCATCATAAAAAACATCCCCGATATGTCACGTAACCACGAGGGGAAAACCTTTGAAAAAATACTGGATGACGAAGCAAGAAAATTAATTAACGACCCAAAACTCATCAGCAGTCTTAGAGCGGCAGACAGCAGCAGAAGCACGTTTAACCTCATAAGTTATCTCATGAACAGGATGATTTACCTTTATTTTAATCAAATGGTAAATGCGCCCTTTGGTGCAAACATCTTCCAGGTACTGAAATCCTTCGGAACGCTGGCTGTTATCCACCTCATTGCCGCACCTTATGGTATAACCTTTAACCACCCACACCGAAGCAAAGGATTGGTAGGCCAATTACGAAAAACCTTCCAGATACCCGACGACACGAAGGAAAAGGTCGCCCTCTTTACCGACACCTTCGATGAAATAAACGGCGTTTCTGTTACCATAAAAAAACTGATAAAAATAGCGGAACACCGGGGGATAGACCTTACGGTTATAACGTGCAACAACAAGGAGACGTCATTCAGCAATAAAACAAAGAGTTTTAAATCCATTGGAGATTTTTCACCATCCGACTACCCCGATTTAACCTTGCATGTTCCACCAACGCTGGACGTCCTTGACTACTTTGATCAGGAGGGCTTTACCAGAATACACGTAAGCACACCAGGCACCATCGGGCTTTTAGCACTTTTTATTGCAAGACTCATGAATATCCCGATCTCTGCGACCTACCACACCGATATACCTCAAGGCGTCATGAGCTTCTCGGGTGACGCCGTTGTCGAGAAGGTTGCATGGAGTTATGTCATCTGGTTTTATAATCAGATGGATGAGGTACTGGTCCCTTCCAAAAGCACACAAGACCAAATTGTTGAAAAAGGTATTTCTCCTGATAAGATAAAACCTTTATTGAGATGGGTGGACATTGACGCCTTTTCACCCACAAAGAGAAATCCTCAAGTATGGGAAAAATATAACTTGAACGGGTCGATCAAATTCCTTTATGTGGGAAGGGTTTCAAAGGAAAAGAACCTTGATCTTCTAGCCCAGGCCTTTATTGACACGATAAAGGCGGGATTCGTAAGCCATCTGATTATTGTTGGGGATGGCCCCTTCAGGATCGAACTGGAAAGTAACTTGAAAGGATATCCGGTTGTGTTTACCGGTTATTTAGCAGGGGAAGAGCTTGCCACGTTCTACGCGTCATCGGACGTCTTCGTCTTCCCCAGCACCTTTGATACCTTCGGCAACGTAGTCCTTGAAGCCCAGGCTTCAGGACTTCCCGTGATCGTATCAGACAAAGGCGGGCCACAGGAATTAATGATACCGAATGAGACGGGTTACGTTATCAAGGCAAATGACAAATCGGCGCTCGTCGATGCATTGACCTCCCTGATAACGAACGCTGAAACCATTAAAACGATGGGGAAAAAGGCGCGGCAATTCATAGAAACAAAGGCCATGCGCCCTGAAGATATGTACAGCGCTATATT
>CAYHFB010000369.1:0-4352 GCA_964355695.1 uncultured candidatus Brocadiaceae bacterium | reverse complement strand
GGCTTTTTGAGACTTGTGTATAAACCTGTGGCCTAAAGGCTGGGGTTAATAGCAACGTGCTCATGAACTCCAGCCTAAAGGCTGAGGTTAATAGCAAAGCGATCATGAACTCCAGCCTAAAGGCTGGGGATTAATAGCAAAAACGCTATCGTATTGCTTTAATATTGATTCGTCGCTTCCGTCTCGTTAATCGGCCGTTTAAACTGGTCGCTCGTGAGTTCGGCGGTAAAGCGGTTCCTCCGGTTGGCCGATTCAGTGGTGACTCGTTTGACTTCTTTGTCAAATGGTGTAACGATCAACAGCCTTTTTTCGTTTTGAGCGTCTTTTAATTCCGGTTCCAGCCTCTTTTTAAGACCTCTTGCCGGTACAAGTATTATAGGCTGGCTTCCTTTAAGGAGATAATGCATCACGTCTTTTCTAATTGGCTATGAAAGCCGCTGATGGTGAACCTTCCTGCATCACGCTGTGCAATAAGCCCAGTCGTAGCATTTGATTACCACGCTGGCCGGTACGCGCTGGCTGCATAGAAATGCCGTTTTGGGTAGTTTTAATATGTCATTATTACCGACTGTTTCAACTATCTTCAATTTTTAATCCGGATAGGCAATTCTTTTTGCTGCTTTAGCAAGTTCTCTGGATATCTTTTTTGTAATTTCGCCCTTTATCAAGGCGTGGGCGTTATTGGCGGGTTGTGGGTCACGCAGACATGCCAGCCCCAATTCTTTTGTTTGCCGGGCTTTTAGGTAATACAACCGAAATCTGCGAACATCTTGAATACTGTCCACGTAGGTGGTTAATCTTTCATATTTACAGAAAGGCCGGACTCTCCTTTTTTTAATTGAAATGCGAGTGAGGTGAGCGTGCCGTCATCCCTTACATAATTAGGGTCAATAAAGGGAACCCTTCTCAGCAGATTGTCACTATCCAGTATGGTTTCCATTAAAACAGTTCAAGTATTTGATGCAATAAATTATCAAGTATTCCCTCTGAAATACAGGTGTCGCCCTCGTAAATCAAAACCTCATTTGAATTATTGGCATTGAAATATAGTTCAGCCTCGTAATTTCCTTTTCTCAGTTCTACTACAATTTCTCCATTGGTTCCTGGGGCGCTAAAATAAACCGGAATCTCATGGGCGTCAATGGTTCTTATAAATGACACGGTATTGTCAATTGCATTTCCTGAAGGTTTTTCAGCTCCATAACTATCCCAATTAGGCGCAAGATTTCTAAAACCTGAAATTTTCGACACAACCTTCCCGGCTGCGTCGCTTAATGGAGGCGTAGGCGAGTAAAAAGCGATAACAGTGCTACTGCTCCATTCCGGCTGTTCGGCTTCGAATGATTCTGAAAGATAAATAGAATCGCTTGGCCTGCGTTCTCTAAATAGAGGCGTCTCTGGTAAAGCTATCATAAAATTTCCCCCTTGTCATTTCTTTAAATAATGGTGAAATAGTCTCATGGGCATGTTTGCACCATTCCAGCATTTCATTACGGGTAAACCGCCCTTTTTTATCCATTGCTGTTTGCCAAACCAGTTTGGGTTCATGATTTTTTTTATCAATGCCGGTTGCAATATTAATGTTTAAGACAGAGCCACCCTCTAAACGAAAAGTCTGATTCAGGTTCAGGCTTTCCAACGGACTGGGTGTGTTAAAATGGTTATGTAGTTCTATTTTCAGTGAATTATGTATAAAAGGTAATACTTTATCTTTGTCGGTTACTTGATAGTCTTCCAGCTTTACAGCATCAATGTAGCGTAAACTACAAAAATTCAGATTGATGTTTTGATTATACGCCTCAAACAGGCAGTTTGTGTATTTCTCAATCATTGGAAAAAAAGTGTTCTTCCAACTATATTTTTCGTCCGTATCATTTACCGTAAAAATGCCGGGACCGAATTGCAGTACCGGCCAAATATTTTCACCTTTCCAAAATTGATAGGTGGTGGAATAGTTTAGTAATTGTGTTGGGAAATCACCCGGTATTTTATCTACCCTGTAAGGGAAATCATTTTTCAGCAAGTTGTCCAATTTCCCCAGAGCAATAGCATACCCATTATCAGACTCCCGATTGCTGGACGAGTTTATATTTAAATCCCAGCGAATTTCAAATATCACTTCTTGTAGAGGCGCATTAGGAAGTTTTTCAATATGTTCATTACTGGATATCATGTTTTATCAATAAATAAAACTTAGTTGTTAAGGTGGGAATAAAACTATTCCACAAAGATGTAACAATCTTATACACTGTTTAATCTGAAATCAAGGATTATGTGTTTTGGCGGAATAAAGAGCGCACGCACACACACATGCAAGCGGGTGTTATTATGATCCGCTTTAATAGAATTTGATAGTGAAACAAAACTTATTCTTCCCCTTCGAGTTCTTTACCCATGCGATACTTGATGTCGTAGTAGGAAATAAGGACTGTGCGGATTTGGAAATACGCAAGATTTATCAAGTCCTTCCAGACGACGACGCCGAAAAGAAAGGATATATTAGGGTCATTGATGAATCCGGTGAAGACTATCTTTACCCACAATCTTATTTCATTCTTGTTGAACTGCCTCGTGAAGCGAAAGAGGCTCTGATAGGAGCAAGATAGCTATTTTGATTTGCCTAACAAATCGCTGCACCTGACGGCTATTCCGCTGCGCTCCATAGCGGAAGGTGAGCTTTGTCGTTATGCATGACAAAAAATCGAAAGGGGAGATTATGGAAAGGATTGATATTCCTCTATAACAACTTACACAGGCCGTAGGGGGGATTAAGGCGTTTTGTTTTTTAAATCGCCGTATCCACCTTAAATATGACCTTTTCCTTTTTCCTGATGCGCATTACGTTTAATTGGAAAAATCATCATTTGGTGGATACGCTTCGCTTAATCCCCCCTACAACAGCGCGCCACATCGTATGGGGGCGCTATAACGCCGGGGCGCGGATGACAACGGGTTTTTCCCGCGTCGTCTCCTGCATCACCGTCCCGGACAGCCTGCGTCCGCCAAATGGCATCCGGTAGAGTAGGTTGGGTTGAGTGAAACGAAACCCAACTTTTTTTTGAATGCCACGAGTGGTTGATGTTGGGTTTCACTTGCGTTCAACCGAACCTACTCGACTTTGCGGGAGAAAAGCCCCAATTAGGTCATACGTGAAGACCGTGCGCACAACCATACGCCGTGCGGGTTTGCGTGATATTTCTCTCCCCAACCCGGTAAAGTCGGGCTAGGCGCTTGTTCCCTACCGTTCTCCCATCTGAGCTGGAAAACCTTTTGCAAATGTTGTTTCTCACACCAATCTTATTCGGCAAGGCAAATGTTTTTCTTCGTGCCTTTGTGTCTTCGTGTGAGTCGGTATGTTTTTTTATTCTCTTACACAAGGCCACAAAGGCTACAAAGAATCTAAATTCAACCGTAGGGACACGGCACGCCGTGTCCCTACTTTGTTCTATCCGAAAACGGCCTTTACTTAACCTTCACCCGCACGGTTGCAGGTTTCTTAAGGCCGTTTGCACTGAATTTGATTACCGCTTTACCCTTCCTGGTTTTTGCATCAACGGCAAACACGGCCTGCCCGTTGGAGTCGGTATCCTGGATGCCTGGTGAAACAGCTATGACCCGATCTCCTTTTCCACTAATCGTTGCCGTAACCGTTAGGCCTTCAGCCAGGCAATTATCGCCGCCTTTTACCGTTATGGTCACAGTGTCACTTCCCTTTATACGGAGCGTTACATTTTTAGGAGCGGCGGTTATTGATTTTGCATTGCACCGAACGTACCCTTCTTGTGACACGTTAAAGTTCTGCCCCATGATCCTCATAGTGCCTGTGCGCGCGTATGTGCTGCTGGAATTGGCGGAAACCTGGTAAGCAACCGTGCCATTCCCTGTACCGCTACTGCCGGAGGTTATCGTTATCCACTCCGCGTTGCTTGTTGCCGTCCAAGCGCAACTGCTTGCTGATGCCGTTACCGCTACACTGTCGGCTCCGCCGCTGGAACTGAAGGTTTTGCTTTCCGGTGAGATGGAATACGTACAAGAATAGACAACGCCGTCTTGTTCCACAGTAGTGTGCTCGCCTACAATGGACATGACGCCAATGCGTTTGCTTGTGCTGGTATTTGCCGATACCGAGTAGCCGACCGTTCCATTCCCCGTACCGTTGCTGCCAGAGGTAATTGTTACCCATGACACATTGCTCGTTGCCGTCCAACTGCAACTGCTTGATAACGGCGTTACCACTATGCTACCGGTGCCACCGCTCGAACTGAAGGATTTGTAGGTAGGTGAGATGGTATACCTACAGATGGTGCCACCAGTAGAAAGATCACCGTCCAGCTTCGAAACAAATACATCTC
>CAYHFB010000368.1:2122-4354 GCA_964355695.1 uncultured candidatus Brocadiaceae bacterium | reverse complement strand
ACAACAGGCCGCTCCTACGGAGCTAAATACCTTGAATTGCGCTTAATACTACAAAGCAGGCCGCCCCTCCAGGGCTAAAGAAAAAGCAGCAACCTTGCACGGCAACTCAAACTTGAAAGATATTGTCTGCCCGAAAGTCTTGATTTCAGCAGGATGAATTGGTATCCTACCTTTCTCAACTTAACACGTACGGCCTCCGGCCTTCAGCCTACCAGCCAGGCGTGTAGGGCTTAACTTAATGCGTATGCCCCCAACCAACCCTGTTACGACTCACTACACAATAATTTAGCCTTCAGCCTGCTTCCCGGCGCAGTTCCATTTTGTGTTTGAATATTTGTTTTTACGTAGTTAGAATAGGTGCTAACTCTGCGGAAATGCTACTAGCCATCAATGTTTGTTCGGCTTGGTTTTGTTCTTAAAAACAGTGCCGAATTTAGGTCGTCTTTCCTTATAGCCCAAGAAGGGAAATTTCCATGTCAACCACAACGCCCCCGTCCATAAAAGAATTCGAAATCGTAAACAAGATTGTAGGTTATTTTAATAACAATATCCCCAACGTTATTACCTCAGCGGATTGGACGTTGCGGCGCAGTGCGGAGCGGTTTGCGTCGTTTACCAAATTCGGAAACGTGGCCGTCCACTCTTCCGTCAAGAACCGTAGCGCAAAAATAACCGTCTGTATTGGGAGCGACGCCGTCCGCCTCAAGACGCACAACCCACAGCAAACGGAAATCCTCAACAACCTGCCGAAGACGCTTGCCCAGGTGTGTGAATACGTCAAGATGGCGCCATTTGTGCGGATTGTCCGTTCGATGGGCGATAATCCTGAATTTTCGCCGACGTGCCACTTTTACGTCTCCATTCAAAGGCCTGAGATGATACGCCTTGCCTACATGACGTGGGCGACACTATTCCCTGCCAAACCAGGAGGCGGGACAAATCAACATATTGTCTATATCCCTGAATGGCAGGAAAGCGAGCGGCAAATCCTGGTCTTCCCCGAAATCAGCACGACGATTGTGCTGGGATGCGATTACTACGGCGAGTCCAAGAAAGGATTTCTGCGGATGGCCATGTGGAACGCCAAGCAAAAGGGCATGCTGGGACTCCACGCAGGTTCAAAACTGCTCAAGGCACGGGGGCGTGACGGCAACCTTAAGAAGTACGGGATGATCATCTTCGGCATGAGCGGCACCGGAAAAACGACCCACACCTGCCAAACCCACGGCCTGAACGGCATAGACGAAGGGATCGAGATATTACAGGACGACGTGGTCTTTCTTAAAAAAGACGGCTCGGCATTAGGGTCAGAACGCGGTTTTTACTTAAAAACAGAGGGGTTGGATGCCGATACCCAGCCGGTCATTTACAAGGCCGCCACGTCACGCGACACCATCTTTGAAAACGTTATGCTTGATTACGAAGGCAACGTCTACTTCGAGGACAATACGCTGACCAGTAACGGACGTGGCATTATGATGAGAGACGCCCTCCGTCCATACATTTCCGACACCATCAATTTGCCGCCGCTTAATGCCATCGACGGGCTCATTATAGCCTTTATCACGCGCCGCCACACCATCGTCCCCCTTGCCGCCAAACTCACGGCGGAGCAGGCCGCCGCCGTGTTTATGCTGGGTGAATCGATAGAAACCTCGGCGGGCGACCCGAAGCGGGTGGGGGAATCCATCCGCGAGGTCGGCACCAACCCATTCATCATAGGAGACAAGGTTTATGAAGGGAACTGGTTTTACGATTTCGTGAAGCAGAACGAGGGCAAGGTGCAGTGTTATCAATTGAATACGGGCGGCATAGGCGAGATTGTCGAAAGCCGGCCGGATGGCGCCAGGACGTTAAAACGGAAGGTGCAACGGATTGCGATATCCGAAATGTCCTCCATCATCAGAGGCATCGCCCGCGACACCATCCAGTGGGGCAATGACAAATACTGGAACCTCACGACGCCGACCAACGTCGATGGCATGGACCTGGCGAAATACGACGTTGAAAAGTTCTACAGCCCGGACGACATTAAAAAACAGGTCTCCGACTTACGCGCCGAACGCATTGCTTACATGGAGAAATTCAAAGGGTTGGACAACGCCGTTATCCAGGCTGCCGGGGCGATGTAGTTTGCTGATTGCCGCAAGATACACTGCCGGGGACGCGGGGAAGGCAGAGAAATGAAAGAATACCCTTATTCTGAAGCCAGGCAGCAATTGTCGAAAGTCC
>CAYHFB010000368.1:0-2022 GCA_964355695.1 uncultured candidatus Brocadiaceae bacterium | reverse complement strand
CACTGTAAAATCTGTGGCCGGATTCGGCCAAATGAAAGCTTTTCCGGCAGCGGACGCGTAAAGCACATTTGCAAGAGGTGTATGCGTCTCCCCAAAGAAAAGTTGCAATTCATTAACGAAGAACAAGAGGTATGCCGCTTCTTAGTACAGTCGAGCATTTCTCAGCGCAATCTGGACCGGCTTGCTGTGCTGGCGGCCTCTCTTAATCCGGAAATTGCACGGCTTGCAAAGCTGGTATTGGAGATAGGCAAGGCCTGTCCGCGCAAACGAAAGCGCATTCAAAAGTTAGAGCATGACCATAAAGACCTGGTAGTCCAACTGAAGGCCGCAGGGCTTTATGATGTTTGTCAACCTGATTTTTAGGCTGTTGCCGACAGGTTGCTGTTGAATAACGCGAACTTAAACCATGCCACTTTCTGGCGATAGAACTAATGGAGGACAAAATGCCGATTACCTATACCAATCGAAAAGGACGGACTTATTATCTTTGTCAGGGCGTGTCTAAAACCGGCAAGCCGCGATACTACTTTGCGACGGCGGTTAAGGGGATTGAAGTAAAGAGAATCCCTGAAGGCTATGTAATTAGCGAAAGTGTTAACGGCGTAGTATCATTAGCGAAAGATATCCCCTCTTTGATTTTGGAGCGGGAAATCAATGTCGTTAAGGAAGCTGTCCAAAAACACCCGAAAGCTAAAAACTACCGGGTAAGCGTCAAATCGGACCGGATTGAGATCTATGAGCATGTGGGACCCGACCTGGATAGTATGTTCGAAGAATTACCGAAATATTTGGGATTGGCTGCAAGCCAAAAAAAGCGTTTGCAAGCGATAGATGACGTGCGTGGGCAATTCGCGCCCGTTATGCGTTTTATCGTGGCGGATGAACAACAGCGTCTCTTCCGGGCGCAACGGATGTGTTATCGGGGTAGTATTGATGATTGGATTGATATTGGCTATGACAAGTCCTTTGATGCTATGATATCACGATTGATCCCGAAACTGGGAACGGATGCATTCTTTGAACTTTTTAGTTTTGTCGAGAAGACATAGCCGTTCAACAGCATCAATGGTTCGATTGTTTGACATTTTTTGGGAGTACCGTAACCGCGTTACTGCCTGCATTGACACGGTCAATGCACTCCATATTCAGGCGGTAAATCCGAGACATCCGGAGATTGACATGCAATGAAACATTTTTTATCGTGTATCGGCAACCTCTTCATCTTCACCACCGTCGCGTTGTCCTTCAGCGCCTTTAGTTCCCCTTCCGTGTTGGGTTTGCCGGCCGATGACGTTGTGCCTATTGTGGACGATGAGTATTATCCTCAGGCGCATAAGGCGCTGACAGCCGCGAAGAAGTCTATTTTCTGCGTTATGTTCCTCGCCGACATAAACCCCAAGTATGTAAATGGCTGGGAATACAATCTGGTAAACGATCTTGCCGATGCCCACCAGCGCGGCATATCCGTAACGGTTATCCTTGATCAGAATGTTACCTTTTGGGAAAAGGGCAGCAAAGGTAAGGAGTTGGAGAGGAAAAGCCATGAGGCTTACGAACTGCTCAGGAAAAAGGGTGTGCCGGTATTTTACGATGATAAGGACCGGATTACCCACGACAAGATATTGGTTATCGACAACTACGTCACCATTGTAGGCAGCACAAACTGGACGTACAGCGCGCTCAAGAAGAACCACGAGGCATCTGTCCTGATAAAATCGCAAAGTGTGGCGGAGGCCTTTCTCGAAAAGCTAAAAAATATTTCAAAGTGCCAACCAAAATAAGTGACGTAATGTCCCGTAGGGACAAAATATCGGTAGAAATAGCAAGGGCGTGCAACCATAAAGTGCCGTAGGCATGAAATATTCAAAACCTATAGCCAAAAGCAGCTATTCATCGAAATATTTAGGGATGAATTCCCCGTATTTACTGTTTTCTCTTTTGAAAACCTGATTTGTTTGGCTATAAAGATTTTTCGTAACTACTCAGGTCTGTCTCACGCAAAGCCGCAAAGAGCGCAAAGAA
>CAYHFB010000367.1:0-4373 GCA_964355695.1 uncultured candidatus Brocadiaceae bacterium | reverse complement strand
GTTTTTTATTGTTACGCACGGACATGATGCCAACCAACAACCACAGGTCGCTCCTGCGGAGCTTTTGCGGTGTTTAGATTCTCTATTCTACAAACAGGCCGCCCCTCTGGGGCTGTATTCGTCCAACTCCGGCTCCCAGTCTTCAGATTAGCGATTAGACACAAAATAATTACAATCACTCTGTCACGCAATCACCAAGAGGGTTACATTAGCACCCACCAGCGAACCCGCATAAATTTCCTATGCGATTAAATTATACTCGTTTGTAGTATAGGTAAAAGGCGTTTTCACGACGCTTCGCTTTACCCACCCTACATATTTATCGTAATACCCAAATTGCCCGCAATCTCATGAACGACGACCAGCGCGCCTTTGTAATTAAAGTTATCCACGTGCTTGCCGAGGTTTGATAATAATTCGGCGCTTACTTTTACGGCAAGCCGCGACGTCAGCTCCTCCAGCGATTCTTTGGGATAAATCTTATGCTTTTTTAGTGTTGCAGCCAGTTCGTTCAGGCGCTTGGCCGCGTCTTCCTGGTCGTACTCCGCGCGCGGGTTTATTGGTTTTGCCGGTTTTTTGATTGTTTGGGAAATAGTCACAAACGCATCGTGAAGCACGTGATCAAGCGTCTCAAACGAAACGGGGAATTGTCCGGCCTTTATACGATTCTCCAATTGTATGACGTGATCGTATACCATTGAAATCCCCAGGGAACCGGAGACACCTTTCAAACTATGTAAAATTGTGAGCGTCCCGTTTACGTCACACGCCTGGGCCAGGTTATCAAGCTTTCCGGGCGTCGAAGCATAATCCTCGCAAAACTTGTGCAACAACTCGCACAGCAGTTTCTTGTTGCCACCGAGTCGTTGTATCGCCCCCAACAAATTAAAGCCAGGCAGATTGGGGGGAACGTTATACCCTTCCAGTTCCGGTAATTCATCCGGTGATGCCGCCACGAATCCTTTCCTGGCTGGTTTTATCCATTTCAACAACGCCCCGGTAAGCTCCTCCGGCATGATCGGTTTTGCGACGTGATCGACCATGCCCACGGAGATACATTTCTGCTTATCCTCCTCCATCACGGCGGCGGACATGGCGATAATGGGTATATCCTTGCAGCCGGGCTTCTCCTTAATGAGCGCGGTGGTTTGATATCCGTCCATACCGGGCATTTGCAGGTCCATGAGAATCCCGTCGAATGCCTCGTTTTCCGCCATTTCCAAGGCTTCGTAACCGTTGTTTGCAATAACAACGTGTATCCCGATTTTTGAAAGCATTTCAAACGCCACCTGCTGGTTTATATCGTTGTCTTCGACAAGCAATAACCTGGCGCCCTGGAGCGCCTTTGTGGAAAGGCGGAGATTTTCCTGAAGGAGTGGGCATAACGTGAACTGACGAATGCCGGGTTGTTGCAGACGCAAAATGGTGTTGTACAGTCTTGACGCCCGCAAGGGCTTGGTCAGCATGGCGTCCAACTTGATACCCGCTGCTTCCGCGTGAAGATGTTCCTCGCTATAGCCCGTGATCATTATTATTACCGGCGCGACGGTTAGCCGTCCTTGCGCGACGTCCTCATGTATTTTCTTTGCGACGTCCAGCCCGGTCATGTTCGGCATGTTCCAGTCAAGGAGGAGGAGCTGGAATGGTTTTTCTGCCTTATCGGCAAGCTCCAACTGGCGTAAGCACTCCTCGCCGGACGAACACAACGTAACGTCAAATTTCCAGCCCTCAAGATAACGCCCCAGCACCTCCAGAGCCGATGGGCTATCATCCACCACCATGACCTTCATTGCATGCAGATTGACGAAATCACTCGCCACGCCTTGTGACTTCGAGACGCCAAACCTGACGGTAAAAGCAAATGATGACCCCTTGCCCAACTCGCTGGATACGGAAAAGTCTCCACCCATCAAATTGACCAGTCTCTTGCTGATCGCTAATCCAAGGCCAGTGCCCCCATATTTCCTGCTTATTGAGCCGTCCGCCTGCTGGAATGGGGTAAAGAGCTTGTGTATATGCTCGGCGGAAAGGCCAATGCCGGTGTCCGTAACCGTAAACCGAAGCACGCACGATTCATCCGTGCGCTCAGCCGCCTCTACCTTAAGATGGATTTCCCCCTTCCCGGTAAATTTGACCGCGTTGCCGATGATATTGTTGAGTACCTGCCCCAACCGGTAAGGGTCGCCGGTGACTACCGCGGGAACGTCGCTATCCACCTTGTAGGTCAGCTTCAGCCCTTTTTCATTGGCCTTTTCAACAAACATATCCATGGTATTTTCAACCGTCTCTGCAAGGATAACATTGATGTTTTCTATTTTAAGCCTGTTTGCCTCAATCTTTGAAAAATCAAGGATGTCGTTGATGATGTTAAGCAAAGACATGGAGGAGGTGAGAACCTTCCGCAGATAATCGGTCTGTTTAAGGTTCAATTCCGTATCAAGCGCCAGCCGCGTAAGCCCGATGATGGCGTTGAGCGGGGTGCGGACTTCGTGGCTCATATTCGAAAGAAACTCGCTCTTGATTTTTGCCATGTCTTCCGCCTTCCTGCGTTTGGTGACGTCGGTGAACATTCCGATGATGCAAGGACGGTCGTTGAGGGTCATCAGGCTGGAATTGATATTAGCGTAAAACTTACTGCCGTCCTTGTGCAAACATACCAAATCGTCGGCAAACGACTTTTCGTCGCGTACATGAACCGCGAACCCCTTCATCGAGGAATCAAGGTCTTCTGTCGCGAACATGTCCGGCACTTTCAGCCGCCGGAAATCTTCTTCTGTGTATCCGAACATCCGGTGTCCGGCCCGGTTAACGAAATAGAATTGCAGAGTCTCAACGTCCGTCACGAATATTCCCTCTGCCGCCCCGTCAAATATCGCCCGGTACTTTTCCTCCGATTCGCGCAGTAACTCCTCTGCGCGCTTGCGTTCGGTGACGTCGGTAATAGACCCGGCCATGAGCAACGGCTTTCCCTGTTCATCCCAGATGGCCTGACCGCGTCCGTAAAACCACCGATACTCACCGCTCTTACATCGGAGCCGTGCCTCAATCACGCTAGGCTTGTGTTCCTCTAAATGCGCGCGAATCACCTCACCAACCCACTGTTTGTCTTCGGGATGAATCCTGTCAAAAAAACTTTCCGGCACATTGGGCAACTCGTGGTCTTCGAAACCAAGCAACCTTTTGTAACATGGCGAAAGGTAACATTTGCCGGTTGTCAGTTCCCACTCCCAGATACCATCGTTAGCGCCATTTATCGCGCGTTCGTAACGCGCCTCGCTTGTCCGTAGGGCATCCTCCGCCCGCTTCCGCTCGGTAATATCGCGCGAGATAGTGGAAAACCGTTCCAGCTTTCCATCGGGCGACTTGTGGGACAGTACTACCATGTGTACCGGAACCTCACGGCCATCCCGGTGCAGGAAAGCGCATTCACCTATCCATTGACCGTCACGGATGGCCGTGGGAAGTATTTCATCGCGAATTAACTTGTGCATCCGTTCCGGGTGAACATCGGCGATCTTAATTTGTGTTACGTCCTCATGCATTCCAATCCCGACCATCGTTCGTCCGGCGGGATTAATGTAGGAAAGGTATGTGCCACTGCTATCTGAGAAGCCCACGAAATCGGGGGTTGCGTCAAGTATGGACACCAGGCATTCCATCCTTTGCTCTATCAGCTTGCGCGCGGTAATATCAGTAACATTAAACAGACACCGTTTCACACCCTCTTCACCGTCACGAAAAGCAATGCCTTCCAGATGTACGCACAATGGCGTTGCATCGTTTTTCACAAGCCTTAATTCAATGACTTGCTTGACGTCAGACGCGAGCGTCCGGTTGTGAAATGCATTAAATTCAGGCAACAAATACTTCTCGACAAATATCTGGAATCGCCTCCCGACCAAAGAACCCCTTTCTACGCCCAGAAGGGTAGCCCCTGACAGATTGACCTCAAGGATTCTCGTCTGTTTATCCAGAATGAAATATCCGCTGGGAAGGAATTCGTACAGCTCAAGGTGTTTATCCTTCCAGTCCTCAAGTTCAAGCCGGGTGCGTTTCAGTTCTTCATTCTGAATTTCCAGTTCGGTTTGATGCACCTGTAGTTCGTGCATACTGGCAAGGACGTCGGCGACCGCCAAATCCTTGCCTTTTCCCTTGCCCAGCGATTTATCCGCGAGGAGGCGCAATTTTTCAAGCCAGTCCGGTTTTTGAGTCGGTTTTTTCATCGGTTTCTCCTGAGTTTTAAGTTTACATAACCCTGTCAGGGTTTAAAACCCAGACAGGGTGTCGGGATGGTTTTTTAAGCATATACTGCGACCGGGCATAATTAAAACTTTTGAAAGTGTCGCAAATGCCAGATAACCCTTGCTATGGCA
>CAYHFB010000366.1:0-4387 GCA_964355695.1 uncultured candidatus Brocadiaceae bacterium | reverse complement strand
GGCAATAAATTGCCTGCCTATTACCAAATGTTCCTATGGAACAAAAAGCGGAGGGACGAAAAGATGTGTATAAACACGTGGTCTTTTATCAGGGGCTTCACCCCTGGCTCTATACTTTCAGCCCTTCGGGCTTGTTGTAGGGCGACCCTTTAAAGTTGCCCTGGTACGTGTTCAATCAGTTGCAAGGCTAAAGCCTTGCCCTACGTCTAAATAACCGTATTTGAAGGTATGGCGCTCCCTTTGGGAACGATGACGATGGACTCGCGGATCATGTAGTTTTCCGCGTCGAGTTGTTCTATCTTGTTTTCATTGCATATCGTAACGTTATCCCCGATATGGACGTTCTTATCAATGATAGCCCCGGTAATACGGGAATTGCTGCCGATCCCCACGTTGGGTATCTTTTTCAGTTGATTGGCCTGGAGGTTTGACGGCGTCTCGTAATAATCCGCTCCCATAATGATAGAGTCTTTAATTATGGTATTTTTGCCGATAAGACTCCTGATCCCAACAACGGAACGCGATATCTCCGCACCGGCAATGATACAACCGTCGGCAAGGATTGAGTTCTCAATCTTGCACGCATGAATGACCGATCCCGGCAAATACAGTGGGTTGGTATAAATCGCCGCATTTTCGTTAAAAAGGTCGAAGCTGGGGTTAAGAGACGCCAGATTAAGATTCGCCTCGTAATACGATTTGATCGTTCCGATATCTTCCCAATAGCCATCGTAAAAATGTGCACAGACCCGCCGATTCTTGATGATTTCAGGAATAATGTCCTTGCCGAAATCCGGTTTGTCCGACCCTCTCAGTACGCTTTCAAGCACGTCCAGGTTAAACAAATAAATACCCATTGAGGCAATCAGCGAGCGCCCGGCGGCCTTGACGCCGTGCCTTTCAAATGCGGATGGGCTTAGCGAAAATGAGTCGATAATTTTTTCATCTTTCGGCTTTTCAAAGAAGTCCGCAATGCGCCCGTCTTCACCTACCTTTAGAATACCAAAATGATGGGCGGTCTTTCTCTCCACGGGGAGGACTGACACCGTTACTTCCGCCTTGTTCCTGATATGCTCCTGAATGAGTTTCTGGTAGTCCATCCGATAAAGCTGGTCGCCGGAGAGGATCAGCGCAAGGTTTATGTTTGGCAGATTGAAAAACCGGAGATTCTGCCGCACGGCGTCGGCGGTGCCCTGGTACCAATCCATGCTGTCTGTCGTCTGGTTTGCCGCCAGGACCTCAACAAAACCCTTCGAAAAGTTGCCGAATTTGTTGTAGGTCCTTGCTATGTGCCGGTGCAGGGAGGTTGAATTAAACTGGGTGAGGATGTAGATTTTGTTAAGCCCGGAGTTCAGGCTGTTACTGATGGGGATGTCGATAATCCTGTATTTGCCGGCAAGCGGCACGGCCGGCTTTGATCTTTCTTTCGTCAAGGGATAGAGCCGCGTCCCTCGCCCACCGCCCAAAATTATGGAGATTACGTTATTCACAACCGCATCCTGGCTACTCATATTTTTTTATATCGCTTTCTCAATCCAATGTTAGTACCTTACCGATTCAAAACTGCAATAAAAAACAAGTTGTTTTTACCCTTCCGGCACGTTCGGGAGGTGTTATCCATTGCCTAAAAAATTCTCGAAGCGGTCCATCCCTTTCTCAATGTTTTGCATGGACGTTGCATACGATATCCGGATGTATTCGTCCGCGCCGAAGGGGGCGCCGTGGATGAACGCCACCTGCGCTTTTTCGAGGAGCAGATTTACCAGGTCAAACGAGTTCGTAACCGACTGTCCGGCAATTTTCCTTTGGTACAAGGCGGATACTTCCGGGAATGCGTAAAACGCGCCCAGCGGCATCAGACAGGATACCCCTGCTATGCTATTTAAACGATTGACAATGTATTTCCTTCGTTTGTCAAACTCACTAACCATCATTTTTACCGAATCCTGACTACCCTTGAGCGCCTCCAGTCCCGCTATCTGGGTGACGGAGTTTGCGCCGGAGGAGGTGTGGTCCTGGATGTTGTTGGACGCCTTGATGATTTCTTCCGGCCCTGCGGCATAGCCTAACCGCCAGCCGGTCATTGCGTATACCTTCGAAAACCCGTTTACGGTGATGACCTTTTTGTAGCATTCGTCACTAAATGAAGCCGGGCTGACGTGTCGGGCATCGTCATACAGGATTTTTTCATAAATCTCGTCTGAAATAACGTACAGACCCTTTTCCACCGCAAAGGTAATGATATCCCGAAGCTCTTTCTCCGTGTAGACCATGCCCGTCGGGTTGCTGGGGCTGTTCATAAAGAGCAATTTGGAGCGTGGGGTGATTACTTTGGATAACGACTCTCTGGTAATCTTGAATTGTTCCTTCGCTGTGGTTTTTAAAAAAACCGGCTTGGCGCCGGACATGACGACCATTTCCGGGTAACTCACCCAATACGGGACGGGGATAATCGCTTCATCCCCGGCATCGCATAAAACGAGCACGACGTTCAGGATAGACTGCTTTGCTCCCGCCGACACAATAACCTGTGATGGACTGTATTTCAGCTTGTTGTCTTTGAGAAGCTTTTCGCAGATGGCCTCTTTTAATTCAGGGGCGCCGGAGGTCGGGGTGTATTTGTTATAGCCGTCTTTAATCGCTTTGATTGCAGCATGTTTGATGTTTTCAGGGACGTCGAAGTCAGGCTCGCCAGCCCCGAAAGCTATCACATCAATACCCTTTGCTTTGAGTTGTTTCGCCTTTGCCGTGATGGCAAGCGTTGCAGAAGTCTTTACTTCACGGGCTATTCTTGATAATGCCATGATTATTTCTCCTATCCTAATGGTTGCTTATTATTTGTTTGTACAAAAAATCTTTGCCGGATTTAATATCCCTTTTGGGTCTAATAACTGTTTGATGTTTTTCATGATTTGAAGCTCTTGAGGCGGTATCTCAAGGGGGACAAAGGCGGATTTTACGTTTCCGATGCCGTGTTCCCCGGAAATAGTCCCGCCGAGTTCTACCGTAGCGTGGAGTATCTCGTCAATCATCCCTTCCGCCATTGCCCGTTGTGATTTGCCGTCCTTGTACATGACGTTTACATGGATGTTGCCGTCCCCAACGTGTCCGAAATTGGCGACCTTTAACAAGGGATACCGCTCGTTAATATTCGCTATCCGTTCCAATATTTCCAATATTTGGCTGCGCGGCACGCATATATCCTCGTTGATTTTAAAGGGGGCGATATTATAGAGCGCCGGGGAAATCGCCCGCCTTACCTCCCACAGGGCATTGCGTTCCTGGCTATTTTTTGCGGCGGTGACTTCCAGCGCGTGGTTTTCCACAACGATTTTTTCTATGAGAGAGGATTCGGTTGTAACGCTTGACGCCCGCCCGTCAACGTCTATGAGCAGGATGGCGTTGGTTTCTGCCGGGATTTTGAAAGCCCGGTTATATGCCTTTATGCAATCGATGCTCGATTTGTCAATGAATTCAAGCGCCCTGGGCAAGATGTTGTTTGCAACGATTTGGTTGGCGGTTTTAATCGCATCTGCCGGGGTTTGGAAAAAGGCCAGTAACGTTTCCACCGTTTCCGGGAGGGGAATCAGCTTTACCGTAATTTTCGTAAAGACGCCCAGAGTACCTTCTGAGCCTACGAAAAGACGGGTAAGGTCGTAACCGGTCACGCTCTTCAGTGTCTTGCGTCCCGTGTGAATAACACTTCCGTCCGCAAGCACCACCTCCAGCGCCAGGATGTAGTCCCTCGTAACGCCATATTTTAGACCCGTAATGCCGCCGGAGCACTCGGCCACGTTGCCGCCGATGGTGGAAAATGCCGCGCTTGCCGGATCGGGCGGGTAAAAGAGCTTATACCTGGCAACCTCGTTTTGTAACGTTTGGGTGACAACGCCCGGTTCAACGGTGGCGGTAAGGTCTTCCGGCATAATCTCCAGGATTCGGTTCATCCGGCTGAAATCAAGCACCACGCCGCCCATCACGGGGACGGCCCCGCCGGTAAGCCCGGAACCCGCGCCGCGCGGGTATACCGGCACGTTGTGTTCGTGCGCAAAACGCATGATTTCTGATACCTGTTGGGTTGTGCACGGCTGGACGACTATATCGGGCAGGTATTGTTGCTTGGAACCGTCACACGAATAACAAATGCGGTCCTCCATGGTGGAAAGCACGTTTTTGCTTCCTACGATCAGGCATAGCGCATCCGCCAATTCAGAAGCCTTCAAAGCCGTTTCACGATCTGCAATTACCATGCGTTTCCTAAAATATTTACCGGGTCACGAAGAAAGACTTACACAAATAAGGCAAAATGTAAAAACTTGAAACCACAGATTTCCTGGCGCGGCAAAGCCGCAACCAAAAAAAAGCTTAACAACAGAGACACGAATTA
>CAYHFB010000365.1:0-4397 GCA_964355695.1 uncultured candidatus Brocadiaceae bacterium | reverse complement strand
TTTTTTGTAAAATGTTGTTTTGTAGCTCAAACCTTCAGGTTTGATGGTCGTTGCGACAGACACAGTCGCAGGCATTCTGTGTGTGGTTTTCTGCCACGCAGTACTCCCATTGTTACGGAAGAAGTTAAGCGACGCGCTACAGGCGGATGATAAAAAAGAGGCAGAAAAGCGGCACTGGAGTATATGAAAATTTGCCGTGAGTTTGTTGCTGTGGTGTGGAAACGATACAAATGTTTGATGGATAAGTTTGTTTCGGATGAACAAGAGTTAATCGAAAGCGGAAAAACAACCACGTAGAGAAGTCACAGACTACCATATCCTTGAATTTGTTAGAATACGACTAGATGATACACTGGAAACATTTTGTCCTTCCGTAATGATGGTTCATAATTGCTTTTATCATGCCGCAAATGTGACTCTTTTCGGCAGGCAGTGCCTGCCCTCCACGACTTAACAGAAAGGAAGTGAAGGAATAGAATCTTGCTGTACGGCGAAACAGATGGGATATGTTGGAGAGTAATCCGCTGATGGCTGGCTGCATGAGGGACAACGCTAGCCTTTTCGAGAGAAGAAACAAAATCTCTCCTTTATCCCCTTTTTAATCAAATAAAAATGTGAAAATTTAGTCTCGTTTATTCGGAAAATACAGAAATTTACTTATAGAAGGGGTTCAGGTGTGGCAATAATAAAACTGGTATTTGTGCATGGATACAGCGTAACAGACATGAAGAGCTACGGCCAATTGCCGGAGGCTTTGCAAGCTGTCGCGGAGAAAACAACCCCCGACGTTGTGCTTGACATTAAACATATCTATTTAGGCCGGTACATATCTTTTCACGACGAAGTTACTATGGACGACATTGCCCGATCTTTTGACAAGGCACGGCTTGATGCCGTTAAGGATACCGATACCGTAGGGGAAGTACCATTTTCCTGCATTACCCATTCTACCGGCGGCCCCGCTATTCGAACCTGGATGAAGCTATATTACGCCGAGAATATGGGAAATTGCCCGTTAAGGCATCTCATCATGTTGGCGCCTGCCAACCATGGTTCTGCTTTGGCACAGCTTGGAAAAGGGCGATTGAGCCGGATGGTGACGTGGTTTCAGGGTGTTGAACCGGGGCAAAAAGTATTGGATTGGCTGGAACTGAATAGTGAAGGGCAATGGAGCCTCAACGAATCATGGCTTTCCTATAACCCTGAGCAAAGAAAGTTTTTCCCCTTTGTTATCACGGGACAAAGCATTGATGCAAAATTGTACGACCATTTGAATTCGTATACGGGGGAGAAGGGATCGGATGGTGTAATGCGAGTGTGTGGCACGAACATGAATTATCAGTTTGTCCATTTGCGTCAATCGGATAAAATCATTGATGTGGATAAAGGTACCTGTAGCCTTGAAATCGTTGGAGATAAGCCAAAACTTGCGCCATTAACGCCGTTAGCAATTATTCCAGGCGCCAGCCATACCGGAGAAAAAATGGGCATTATGTTCAGTGTAACCACTGCAAACGCTTCCACAAAACCGGTGGTAAAGAATATCCTGGACTGTTTGCAGATAAATGATGCAACCGGGTACGCAGCTATTTATGGTAGTATGGAAAAGCTGTCTAAGGAAACACAGGATAACGATGCTAAAACAAAAGATAAATACTCTATGGTCTTTTTCAGGCTTCGTGACGACCGGGGCAATACGATAAGTGACTTCGACATTTTATTGCTCGGCAGCAATGATTATGACCCAGACAAACTTGAATCAGGCTTTTTTGTTGATCGACAGCGGAACCAGGTGAGCGCCAACCATTTAGCGTACTATGTAGACCACAACAAAATGATGAGTATTAAGGACGGGGTAATCGGTTTCCGCATAGTCGCCCGGCCTTCAGAAGGCTTCTCCTATTACAAACCTGCAGAATTCCGCTCCGGCGGTATGCCCCTTGGAGACCTGTTAAAACCGAACCAAACACTCTACGTGGACATCGAATTGAAGCGGCACGTTGATCAAAACGTATTCCGCTTACTCAAGAGAGCTGATATTCAACCAATAGGGAAAGAGAAAAGCGACTTTAGTGAGTTAGACCCTGCCGGTAACGAAGTGCCTTAAATGCTGAAAAACCGCTTTGCCAGGCGGCAGTTAAGGTGCATTCAAAGATTGCAGTTGCAAATTAATCAGATTCAATAACTAAGAAGCGGCATGATAGGTGATCTATCGTGCCGCTTTTAGTTGATGAGTTTTGATTTAGAAAGCCCCGTTCCCGGCAAACCAGCACAGGGTTTCTCTATTTTATACACTTCCAAATTGTTGCCATAGATTTTCATTTTCTGGTAAGCGGGACAAACCGGACGGGGATAAGGGACTCTTGCATAACGTTTGATGAGGTGTCTTTTGTGAGCAATTTCAAGTCTTGAATCTCGTAGACCCCGCCGACGGGGATTAACATCCGCCCACCCGGCTTCAGTTGGTCAATAAGGGGCTGGGGGATGTGTTCTGCCGCCGCGGTGACAATTATCGCATCGAATGGGGCATGTTCCGGCCATCCGTGGTACCCATCGACAACCCTGGCTTCGACGTTGGTATAGCCGAGCGTTTTTAACCGTTCGGCCGCCGTCTTCCCCAGCTCTTCCAGTATCTCAATGGTGTAAACACGTTTGACCAGGAGTGACAGGATGGCCGCCTGATATCCAGAACCCGTTCCCACCTCCAGAACCACATCATCGCCATCCACGTGCAATAGTTCCGTCATTAGGGCTACAATGTACGGCTGGGAAATCGTCTGACCGAAACCTACGGGGACGGGCTGGTCTTCGTAACTATGAGACCGGTATCCTTCCGGAATGAACAAGTGGCGCGGCACGGTCTCCATGGCGGCAAGGACACGCTTGTCTCTTATCAAGCGGAAGGCGATCTGTTCCTCCACCATGCGTTTTCTCTGACTGGCAAAGGCCTCTTCGTCCGGTCGTGGATTTTTGTCTCCCATAGCCAATGTCATACCTCTTCTAAAATTGCATGTAGCTCAGACCTCCAGGTCTGATGGCTGTAGTATCTCGAACGGCGGATAAGCCCTTAGCAGTAGTTTCCCGCGCATCGTACCAATGCAATATCCAACGTAACCATTTACAAGGGATTTTTCGAATAACGGGGTTTTCTTACCTTTTTTTTTGGGAAAACAGGTAGGGACACGAAATTCAGCGTCCCTACAATAGCCTATTTGCATTGACAGCCCCAATGGAGGACTGCCTTCTGTTTACGGTTCGACAATAAGGGAAACGTCCTCCCGCTTACGGACTTCACCAACGATACAGGCTACGGTAACGCCTTTTTCCTTCAGCCTTGCGCAAAGCGTATCCACCTTTTCTTGTGAAACCGATATAAGCAATCCACCCGACGTCTGGGCGTCAAACAAGATATCAATCCTTTCCTCCCGTATCCCGGATTTTATCCTTATTGCGTCCTTCAAATATTTTTTACTGAGTTTTGATACCCCCGGTATCAATCCCATCGTGATATAGCGTTCACAACCATCAAACACCGGTATGCGTTCTGCAAAAAAGGCCAACGTTACCTTGCTAGCCTCCGCAACCTCGTACCCATGCCCCATAAGGCCGAAGCCGGTGATATCCGTACAGGCATTCACGCCCACCTCCAGCATTGTTTCTGAGGCACTCCTGTTCAGGGCGACCATGCTCCGCGTGATAAGGACAATATGCTCTTCAAGCGCCTTATTGGTTTTTATAGCGGATATAATCGTTCCCGTGCCGAGCGGCTTGGTCAACACCAGCAGGTCTCCCGGCCTTGCCCCCGCATTGGTCACCATCTTGTTGGGATGGACAATGCCAGTAACGGACAAACCGTATTTGATCTCACTGTCCTGCAAGGTGTGGCCGCCAACTATTGTGGCGCCTGCCTCGTTGACCTTGTCTGCCCCACCCTTCAGTATTTCTACCAAAACGTCCCTATCCAGTGACTTTACCGGATAGCAGAGGATGTTCATGGCCGTGAGGGGCTTACCGCCCATCGCATAAACGTCGCTCAGTGCGTTGGCTGCGGCAATTTGTCCATAGTCGTAAGGATTGTTTACCACGGGGGTAAAAAAATCCAGCGTTTCAACAAGCGCCATCTCTTCGTTGAGCTTGTAAATGCCCGCATCGGCAAAGGTTTTTGGGCCGGCTAAAACGCGTTCGTTCGGGTATTCGGGTAAGTGACTGACGATGTACGCCATTTCTTCAACGGGGATCTTGCCTGCTCACCCACCGCAAGCAGCATAATCAATCAACCGTTTTTTTGCTTCAGCCACAGGACTCACCCCCCTTTTCTTGATGTATAGGAATTTCAATGCCGTTGTAGGGACACGGTGCCCGTGTCCTTACGTGTGAACACAAATAAGTCGTCGAAG
>CAYHFB010000364.1:0-4402 GCA_964355695.1 uncultured candidatus Brocadiaceae bacterium | reverse complement strand
GTATATTGAAGGGTTGGGGATATGAAAAAGGTGGTTGATTCAGGAGCCAATGCCAGCCAGGGGATGGGATAACCACGGCACTGACCATTCACCTCTCATCCTTTGGAACGTATAATTGGGCGCAACCCCAAAGCCCAACAAGAGCGCAGGGTTCGATTGCACGGCGCGTGGCAAACCTAAAGGTTCGCCCTACATGACTATGGAACGCGCAATTGGGTGTAAAGACGCGCGGGTTTGTGCAAGACGCAACGATGGTGACCGGCGCGTGGCAAACATCGTAGGGCGAGGCTTCAGCCTTGCCCCTGGAACGCGCAATTGGGTGCAAACACGCGTGGGTTTGTGCAAAACTCAACGATGGTGACCGGCGCGTGGCAAACCTGAAGGTTCGCCCTACATGACTATGGAACGCGCAATTGGGTGCAAACACGCGTGGGTTTGCGCAAAACCCAACAATAGTTCCCGGCGCGTGGCAAACATCGTAGGGCGAGGCTTCAGCCTTGCCCCTGGAACGTGCAATTGGGTGCAAACACGCGTGGGTTTGCGCAAAACCCAACGATAGTTCCCGGCGCATGGCAAACCTAAAGGTTCGCCCTACAAAGAACATCGTAGGGCAAGGCTTCAGCCTTGCATCTGGAACGTGCGATTGCGCGCAAACACGCGCGTATTTATGCAAAACCCAACGATATTGCCGGGCGTGTGGCAAACCTGAAGGTTCGCCCTACGATAAACGGAAGGGATTTAATTGACAACGCTACCAATACCTTACTATAAACGGCTGAAAAGGAAATGCCTCAATATATCGCCATCGGCGCCATCATCTCCCTGAATTGCGGTATGGAGAACAAGAAAGTACCGTATTTTGTGTTTTGTGCAAGACGTGGTTTACGTTTTAAATAGTATGACACATGGGGAGGCTTATGAAAAAGGAATTGTCATTATGACAACCGGGGACGGTTGTCCTACCAGGAATTATCCCCTGGTAGCGCACGCGTCTCGCTTGCGCAAAACCCGCGATAGCTCAACCATCCCCCCGGTTGACAAATAACTCCGGCGGGTTCAGAAAACCGTAAATCATAAACCGTAGGGCAAGGCTTCAGCCTTGCATCCGGAACGTGCGATTGCGCGCAAACACGCGCGTATTCATGCAAAGCCCAACGATATTGCCGGCGTGTGGCAAACCTGAAGGTTCGCCCTACGGGAAACATGAAAGGCTTGACAAAAGATAGGTATAACTATACTATGAAGTATGATATTTATTAAAGTATAATAATTTGGAGAGGTACAACGTATGGAATATATACTGAAGGTTTCACCGAAGGGACAGGTTACCCTTCCGAAGAGATTGAGAGAGTCCCTTGAGGTGAAAGACCTCATAGAGGTTGAAATCAAGGACAGGAAAGCGATCGTTAGAAAGCCCGAGTCCGTAACAGACGACCTTGCGGGCTGCTTTAAAAAATACGCCGTTAAAAAGAAATTTACGGCGGAAGAAGCCCTGGAGAAAGCTGTGGAGGCCACTGCCCATGAAATTGCCGAAAAAGATAATTGACGCCAACGTGATATTGAGGTTTTTTCTTGAAGATGATGAGGAGAAATTTCTGAGGTCAAAGGAGTTTTTCAGGAAATTAGAATTCGGGGAAGATGACGCCCTTTTGACAGAGATCGTATTTGCCGAAGTCGTCTGGGTCCTACAGAAAGTCTACGGCATCCCACGGAAAGATATCAGCCCGAAATTACTGAAATTACTGAATTATCATGGCTTAAAAACCGTTTTCAGCAAAGAAATCTTTTCAGAAAGCCTGAAATGGTACGCCGTTCACACCGTAGACATTCAGGATATTTTTCTGGCGGTTCTGGCTAGGGCTGAGGGCTGCAATATCATTTCCTTTGATAAGAGAGATTTCAAGAAATTGAAAGCGGATTTCGCAGAGCCTTAAAATTTATGACGGAGCTTGAAGATAAATAAGTCAGGTTGGGTTGAGGCTTCAGCCTTGCATCCGGAACGTGCGATCGCGCGCAAACACGCGCGTATTTATGCAAAACCCAACGATATTGCCGGGCGTGTGGCAAACCTGAAGGTTCGCCCTACGATGAACGGAAGGGATTCAATTGACAACGCTACCAATACCTTACTATAAACGGCTGAAAAGGAAATGCGTCAATATATCGCCATCGGCACCATCATCTGCCTGAATTGCGGTATGGAAAACAAGAAGGAATTGTCATTATGACAACCGGGGACGGTTGTCCTACCAGAAATTATCCCCTGGTAGCCCACGCGTCTCGCTTGCGCAAAACCCGTGATAGCTCAACCGTCCCCGGTTGACAAATAACTTCGGCGGGTTCAGGTTTGTAACCTGAACCCTGGTTTTGATAGTATAAAAGAGTCGCACCTTCAATAATGCGCTCAAAAAAAGAAACGGTAGGGTTCAAGTTGCACACTTAAACCCGCAATGTGAGGAGTACGTGAAATGAAAAATATTCTTCTAGTTACCTACGAAACGCGGTTCGCTCCATGCGGTGGAATTACAGCCGTCATGAACCAACTTCCAGGCTATCTCAGCAGTGCGGCGGGACTAGCGACGAGCGTCATTACGCCGTTTCACCACGGCATTGATGAAACGAACTCTCTGCCCGTGCGGCTGGTCGGCGAGGTCTCTGTTCCTTTTTTCGACGATACCGTGACCGTCCGCATCTGCCGTTTCTATGCCCGGTGGCATTGGTATTTCCTTGATGCCCGGCAATACCTCCTGCCGAAAGCCCGCCAACTTGCGAAGAATGACGCGCGGTTCTTCGCAGGCTTGAAGCAACCCTATAACGTTGGCGCCAATGCAACCGAGCAATTGGCGATTCTGCGTCGCGATTCGCTTTTCTTCGGCGCTGCTGTAGCTCGCGCCCTTCAGAATCTCGGGGCTGACGATAGCTGGACGTTACTCATGCAGGATTGGCAAGCGGCCACGACGGCGTTAGCCCTCACCGGGTCGAACCGGAATGATAACGTCCAATGTTTCCTCATGCTCCACAACAGCTACGACAGCGGCCAAGTGAAACCGGAAGACTTAATGGGCGTTGGAATTGATCCGAAGTGTGTACGCGCGCGTGAGACCGGGTCAACTGTGCTGGAGCGTGTTCTGCCCTTGATCAGGAAGCCGATCTTTACGGTATCCGAACAGTTCGCGCGCGACTTCACCGAGGACGTCTTTCAATCAACGGTCATGGCCCCTCACCTGCAAGAGTATCTAACGTCATCCAACCTTGTAGGCGTGAACAACGGATTTTTCACGTCCCTGGCGATTCCGGAACAGCCTGTATTGGAGGCCGCCCGGCAACACAAATACGAACTACTGAAAGCGTGGAAAACAACACAACAGACCGCAGCCACTACTGCCCTTGCGGATTTCACTCCCGATGCGGAGCGGCCGGTATGGGGCTGCATCGACAGTTTCGTCAAGAAGGCAAAGTACCGTGTGCCTCAACCCTGGTTCGTTCTCGCCGGGCGGGACGACACACGGCAAAAGGGTTTTGACGTCGCCGCTGAGGCGGTTAGGAATTTCTTGGGCAAGTCGGGCAACGATGCCAGGGCGCAGTTCCTCTTCTTCCCGATGCCAGGCGACGAAGGGCGCGAGGGATTGGTGTTTCTTCAGCGGCTTGCGGAAGACTATGAGGCAAACGTCCTCGTCTTGCCTTTCATTTTCAAAAAAGGGTACTTGGCAGCGCTTCAAGGGGCTGCGTTCGGCGTTATGCCGTCCTTCTATGAGCCGTTCGGGATGGCGAGCGAATTTTACCTCAATGGTGCGGTTGGCATCGGTCGCGCCACGGGTGGTTTGCTTCAGCAGATCGTCCCTCTCCGCTCGTCCCGATCATTTACGCCAGCCGTTGAGCGCCGCTCTAACCGCTGGCACCCCTCGTCGGCTTTGGCTACCGGATTGTTATATCACGAGTCAGATGACAATCCTGAAGTTGTTGATCACTGGAAGGCGTTCAATAAGGTCGGGTACCTCTCCGATCCAGGCAGAGACCGCGTTGTGGAGCGAAGAAAGTATCGGCTCTTTACCGACATGGCTGATGCCCTGGAACAATCGCTCGAAGAAGCCATTGAACTCTACACTCAACCTCCCGATCTGAATGGTATGCAGCCCTATTATGCTATGCTTCTTGAGGGCATTGATCACATACAACGGGGTTTTTCCTGGGAGTGTTCAGCGGCGGAATACAACAGCTATCTTGTGCAACCTTTGGCGGGTTTGTTACCTGAACCCGGGGTTTAATAGTCTAAAGAGTCGTACCTTTTGTTTGACTAAAGTGGGCTTTGCCCACAACCCAATAGAAAAAACACACGTTGTAAAATGTCTTACTCGTCGCCTCTACAGAGGGATTCCGGGTATGACAACAAAATAACGTAACT
>CAYHFB010000363.1:0-4428 GCA_964355695.1 uncultured candidatus Brocadiaceae bacterium | reverse complement strand
AATTCGTGTCTCAGTTGTTTAGCATTTTTTGGTTGCGGCCAGAGGCCGCGCCAGGAAATCTGTGGTTTCAAACGTTTTTATTGTTCTGCGGCTTGGTACCGCCGACGTTTGCGCTTTTTCCGGGAACAAATGTGCAGGTATTTTTTGTTTTCTGCATATACTTACTTGTTATAC
This sequence comes from uncultured candidatus Brocadiaceae bacterium, assembly GCA_964355695.1. Lineage (GTDB taxonomy): Bacteria > Planctomycetota > Brocadiia > Brocadiales > Brocadiaceae > JACVXV01. Next base: position 4,254 of record CAYHFB010000363.1, on the reverse strand, counting down.
AGATAGAATATTAACAATATAAGCATTTTAACTATAAGTAATTTAATGGGGAGGGTTAGATGGAGTCTGACGTCAAACAGATTACCGAGAAGGTAAAGAAGGAAAGTGATTTTGCCAATACCCTGATGTTTGAAATGGGCAAGGTGATCGTAGGCCAGAAATACTTGATCGAAAGGCTTCTCATAGGCATTCTTTCAAATGGACACGTCTTGTTGGAGGGAGTGCCGGGACTGGCAAAAACACTGTCGATTACGACCCTTGCCAGGGCAATGCAGGCAGGTTTTCAAAGGATACAATTCACGCCGGATTTGCTTCCTGCTGATTTGATCGGCACCCTTATTTACAACCCCAAAACCGGGGATTTTACCGTACGGAAAGGTCCTATTTTCACCAATATTGTGCTGGCCGATGAAATAAATCGCGCCCCGGCAAAGGTGCAAAGCGCGCTTCTGGAGGCAATGCAGGATAGGCAAGTCACCATCGGCGACCAAACCTTTAAACTGGAAGAACCATTCCTCGTACTGGCTACCCAGAATCCCATCGAGCATGAAGGCACCTACCCGTTGCCGGAGGCTCAGGTAGACCGCTTTATGTTCAAATTGAACGTTACCTATCCGGATAAAAAGGAAGAGCGGGAAATTTTGGACCGTATGGCGCTGACGAAAAATGACATTCAGGTAAATCCGGTAATTACCCCGAAAGATATCCTTCGGCTGCGTTCTATTGTGGATGAGATTTACATTGACGATAAAATCAAGAATTACATTGTCGATATCGTGTTTGCATCAAGAGACCCAAAGGCCTACAACCTGAAACTCGAAGAGTTCATAGAGTACGGGGCGTCACCCCGCGCAACGATATTCCTTGCGCTTGCGGCCAAGGCTCACGCCTTTATAAAAGGCAGGGGTTTTGTCACGCCACAGGATGTAAAATCGATAGGGATGGACGTCCTCCGCCATCGCGTGATTGTCACTTACGAGGCAGAGGCCGAAGAGATAACATCGGAAGACGTTGTACAGAAGATATTTGATACGGTGGAAGTGCCGTAAGGACGGGCAAAAGGGGCTGCGGGAACCACCGATTGCACAGGTTAAAGACGTAACGGCTTTACGAAGGCTGGCATGTGGAAAAGCATTGGTGCGGGGATGCGGAGCCTGTGTCCCTGCGTGTGAATACAAAAAATTATCGAACAACGATTAAAATTGTTTTTTCCCGATAAAATACCGGGGTACACATGATTTCAAAAGAAATATTAAAAAGAATTAAACAGATACAAATCCACACACGGCATCTTGTTAGTGATGCGTTTGCTGGGGAATACCACAGTGTTTTCAAGGGACGCGGGATGGAGTTTGACGAGGTACGGGAATATCAACCGGGGGATGAAATCCGGACGATTGATTGGAACGTAACGGCGCGCATGGGCCGCCCCTTTATCAAACGCTTTGTGGAAGAACGGGAATTGACGGTGATGTTGCTGGTGGATATCAGCCCTTCGGGAAACTTTGGGTCTGCCGAGCAGTTGAAAAATGAAATAGCAACGGAGATATGCGCCCTTTTGGCGTTTTCTGCTATAAAGAACAACGACAAGGTGGGTTTGATTATTTTTACCGACAAGATTGAAAAATTTATTTCCCCAAAAAAAGGAATTAAACACGTATCAAGGGTTATTCGTGAATTGCTGTGCGCCCAGCCCACGGGGAAAGGCACGAATATTCCCGTTGCGCTGGAATACCTGAACAAGATATCTGCCCGCCGCACGATTTCCTTCCTTGTGTCCGATTTCATTGCAACCAACTACGCGCACGCCCTCCGCATTGCAAATAAAAGACACGACGTGATAGCCGTTTCCATCACGGACCCCAGAGAACTGGAATTGCCCAACGTGGGATTTGTTGAGTTGCGGGATGCGGAGTCGGGGGAGACGATTCTGGTTGACACGTCAAATCCTCACGCAAGGAAAGAATATAGTTCCCTCGGTAATCGCCAGATGCAGGAGCGGTCGAAGTTGTTCCGCTCAATGGGCGTTGACGAAATCGTAATCAACACCGGCAAACATTATATTGACCCCATCGTGCGGTTTTTTAGAATACGGGAAAAGAGGTACTAATTTTGGTCGAGCTATGGTTATAAAGGGATATAACGGATTCTTTAGTATCCTGTTGATTTTGCTCTTGGTTGCATATACACTGATAGCGTTTGATGGTGCGGCTTTTGCCGGAAAATCAGATACTACGCCGGATGCGACGTCGATAGAGGCAAAGGCAACGGCGGATAAAAAAGAGGCAACGATTGGTGAAAAAGTCAAATTAACCGTTTGGGTAAACTACAAGGCAGACCTTGTCGTGGAATTCCCTGAACTCGGCCAACAGATCGGGGTGTTTGCCGTAAAAAAAGTGGAGGGTGGAAGCTCGCCAAGACCTGAACGGAACGGATATTTCTCCGTTGAACGGAGTTGGGTGTTATGCGCCTACGAGGTCGGACGCCAAACGGTGCCGCCACTGAAGATAAAGTACAAAGGCCGTAGCGGTGAAGAGACGGTAGCCACGAACGAGGTCTCCGTCGAGATTAAGGGGCTTTTAAAAGAAGGGGAAGTGGCGCCTGATATCAAGGATATTCGCCCTCCTTTGGACGTCCCGACGAATTTCAAACGGCTAATACTATGGCTCTCTGCGGGGATTACCACACTCCTGTTTTCCGGCGCCATTTTCTGGCTGCTGTGGAAACGCAAAGCTGCGCAAAGGATGCCAGAGAAGAAACCACCGCCGCGTGCGCCTCACGAAGTTGCTTATGAACTGTTGGATGCATTAGCGAATGAAGGCCTGATTGCAAAGGGGATGGTGAAAGAGTATTACTATCGCCTAACGGATATTGTGCGGCATTATATTGAGGGTCGGTTTGGACTGCTTGCGCCGGAACGTACCACGGAGGAGTTCCTCGTGGAGATGGCGCACGCAAACACCTTGGATAAGGCTCACAAGGTGTTGATTCAGGATTTTTTAAATCACTGCGACATGGTGAAATACGCGAAATACGGGCCTTCTCTGCTGGAAATCGAAGAAACCTATTCGGTTGCAAGGCGGTTAATTGATGAGACGAAGGATACCGGGGAAAAACGAGAAATGGTTGCTTCTGTTAAAGCTAAGGCTTAACGGGGCGGATACCCGAAACGTTTACAAGCGTTTGGTACCGCAGATTGCGCAGATTCGTGGCGGGTTCAAGTTTGCAGCAGGAAATCCAATGCCGTTGTAGGGACACGGTGCCCGTGTCCTTTTACGTGTGAACACCAATAAGTCGCCGAAGGCCTAATTTAACGTACAGGAATTTCAATGCCGTTGTAGGGCGACCCTTTAGGGTTGCCCTGTTGCGTGTGCAGACAGTCGCAAGGCTGAAGCCTTGCCCTACGTACAAAAAAAGTCGCCGAAGGCCTAATTTAACGTACAGGAATTCAAACGTACGTATAGTAACTACACTGTTAAAAGTCGCAGATAAAGTGTTTAGGAGTCACGAGCCTAATGTTGTATTACCTTTACAGAGAAAGGGGAGGAGATGTTCAAAGCGCCTGAAAAATTTTTGGACGAATATTTGAGTCATGAAAAAGATGTCGCAGGCCAAAACCAGCCGAGTGCTAAACCGCCAAAAACGCCAAAGCGTGCAGTTTCTGAAGAGCAACGGGCAAGGTTGCTGCGAAATATGCAAACGTTATGGGGCATTTTCGACGCCCCGGAGATAAAAGAAATTTTAACAAAAAAAGAAAGCATTCGCCTTTTGACTATAGAAAACAGCCAGGTATGCCTGTCTTTGAGTTATGGGGATACCAACAAAGGTATTTTTATGGAATATGAATTAGACCTCGGCACAAAGCAGGAGCTTGCAGGTGCACGGGTTTACAAGCAGGCTGAAACGATGATCGGAAGAGCTTGCTCCACGGAAAAAGGTCTGGATTCGATTCTCAATACATCAAATAGCGCAATCAAGGCATTGGTTGACGTCTTGATGGAAACAGAACTGTTAGAGGCTGATATCTGGAATGCCATCGCAAAAGGCACCCAAATTCATCCAACAGTAGCAATATACCCTGAGTAGGGCAAGGCTTTATTTTACGTATCAAAGAAGGCACCACACTGCGGTTCATTCCAAAGCTGCGGCTTGGGAACGAGATTACTACAAGGCGGGAGATTCCCGCGCCGCGGCATCTTTACGTTAAATTAGGCCTTCGGCGACTTTTTTTGTACGTAGGGCAAGGCTTCAGCC
>CAYHFB010000362.1:0-4433 GCA_964355695.1 uncultured candidatus Brocadiaceae bacterium | reverse complement strand
TTTGGGGAAGGGGCAGGAATAGCCTCTGATTGGATATGAAGCTTATATCCTTTAATCTTAAGGAAAATGATTGTTAAGTCTGTAGGTAATATCATCCAACTGCGGGCTATTCATTGGGGAAGGTGTGGCGGCCTTGACAGTTTGCAATCCGCCACATATCGGGATCACCAGGCTATCGCCGGCAAGTGTTCCCGTAAATTAAAGCAAAATATCAAGCAAGCTCTTTTGCATCTCATCGGCTACCTTGAGGGCCTTTAGGTTGGCAGTAAGAAGATGTTTGGCACCTATCCGGCTCACGGTTTCTTCTGCGATGTCTACGTTTGACGACTCAACCATATTCCCATCCGCATCCATGTACATCGCGCCAGGTTCTGTATTTTTTCCAACCGTATGGCTAACCCCTCCGCTTGTTTCTTCATGCAGGTTGGAGGTCTGCTTTTTAAACCCATTGGTATTAAGATTTGCCGTATTGTGTGACGATACGCCCATTATACCAAAAGCGGCTTTTATTCCAGAGATTGAAGACATCGAAGATATTGACATAATCTACCCTTTCCGCATGACACTTTGCACTACTTTTGCTAAAAACTGCTTGTGAGGCAGAGTTACAAATCACAAGGTTGCATGCTTTCTATAACACAATATCGGTTAAACGGTTAAAACAAACATCCTGTGCTATAAGCGTATTATATAACGTGTTTGTTTCTAATGTGTTGCAACTTGTTTATATTTCCGGTGTGTTTAAGAAGCTATCTCAAAAAAGAATCCAAGACCGGACTTGGACCGTATCGTAATTTCCCCGACGCAATAAAAATACCTTCCCGGCGGCAGATTGATTTTTCTCATACCTACGTTGTCTGCTATTTTGCTAAAGGCGTCATCAGCCCGGTTCAGATTATATTTTTGGGTAGGATAGAAGGTGATGCATCCCATAGAGCCTTTTGAGTTAACGCTGTAGAGTGTTTTTCCCGTGACCAAGGGGCTGTCCGTCTGGAAATCAATGATCTTGAATTCCCGGCTTTTTATTACCGTTGGCGATCCTCTTACATAATATTGCCGTTCCTTGCTGTTGCTTTCAGAGTAATATTCACTGGTACTAATTTCCGCGTAATCGCCGTTGCCTACAACAAAAAGCCCCCCCTTTGGCGGTACCTTCCACAGCGTAATGTCGCCAAGTGACAAGTCACTTGCCTCATCAAGGGATAAGGGTATATTAAATGGCACATAGCCGTCCTTTTTAAAGGCAATCTTGATGTTGCCCGTGTGGAAACCAACGGCAAATGTCCCTGATTGGTCAGAGATGGCCTTGGACCTTGAACTATCTGAGGATGAAATAACGTCAACGGCAGTTACCGGTTTGCCAAAACCATCGATAACCTTGCCGTGAAAAGTACCCGTATCAAAGGCATACAACACATTCGAAACAAACAACAGTAATCCCATTGGCAGTAACACTTTTTTGAGCATTTTGAGAAATCCTTTCATAGAAATACGCGAAGAACAACTGATGCATTTGTATCATGATTTTGGCTAGTTTGTCAAACAGATAATTTGAATCAATACTCAATTCCGTGGGTTGTCATAATTTAAACCCTGTGGAATCGGCGGTTCCCCTGTTTTGGCGCATTCCTGAGCACATTCATAGCCATGTATGCCACATAATTCTTGCACTCATCTGCTCTATTTGATAAACTTGCTACGCTGGTGGCTGTCGGGGAAATATCTTTTATCATTCGACATTCGTTATTCCTTGTTCGATACTCGAGTTTTTGTTAATCGCAACTTACGGCCACAGCACTTTCCTTAACTTAACACCTTGTGGGATGAACCTCCGCGCTACAAGATTGCTTTGAATATTTAGCCGGTATGTCTATCATGAAAATAAAACTTTGCCCAAAATGTGGTTCGGAATATTATGCGCACATTGTTACCTGCGCGGATTGCGGCGTCCCTCTGAAAACGCCTGAAGAGATTGAAAAGGGGCGGAACAACAAACCGGTGGTTCCTGCGCAACCCGATGACGAATGGGTGCCTATCAGAGAAGGCGGCAAGGAGCTTGTTATGGAATTGTCCCGCTTACTTGCCGGTAATGACTTTTCCGCAAAAATCGGATTGACGCCGGGTTGCAGCACGGGAAAGTGCGGCGGTAAGTACCTTCTTTTAACCACAAAAAGCGAGGCGCACGCCGCGCATGATTTTATAGAAGAATACTACACGCAAAAGCATCCCGAAATCAAAACCTCTCAGGAATGGGCATTACAGGGAAAATGCCCCGCCTGTGGTTATGACGTAAGCCCTGACGTGAAAGAGTGTCCTGATTGCGGGCTGTCGTTAATGGTAGAACCTCCGTAGCCGTGGTGGTTGCGGTAGTTTCGAATTTCGAATTTCGAGTTTCGAATTTCGAATTTCAGATTTCGGATTTCGAATTTCAGATTTCGAATTTCAGCTTTAATGTCCCTCCTGTGGGAAAATATACGTAAATAAACATATCCTGTCCAGATTCCTGACATAATGTACAAAAAACCCTTGCCAACAAGCCGTATTTCAGCTATAAAAGGTCATGATACGAAAGGCATTGCTGTTAAAAATATTCAGCGCCGCATACATGCAAAGATGGAACGATCAAATACGTCCCATCGAATTCATCGAACTCGATAAGCAGGCGCACAAGATGGTTATTGCCTATTTCCTGGGCAAGTTTGAGGAAGGCGATCCGGGGTTCCGGTGGCTGGATATTATCGAAGGGGGGATATTCGAACTCCTGCAGCGCATCGTTATCACCGATTTGAAGCCGCCCATCTTTTACAAAATCAAGGCGGATGCGGAGAAATACCGCCGCCTCAATGATTGGGTGTACCAGGAACTGGAGTGCATCATCTCGCCGCTTGGCGCTGATTTCTGCAAAAGGTTCAGGGACTATTTTTCCAAAAGCGACGATACCCTCAACAAAAGAATCCTCAGCGCAGCCCACTTTTACGCCACAAAGTGGGAATTCAACATCATCGAACGCGCAAACCCCGACGGTTACGAAATAACCACCATTAAAAAAGATTTGCAGGAAAAACAGGAACGGTACTACGGCCTGAAGGGCATGGACCAACTTGCCAGGCTCGAGCGGTACAGGAATTTCATCCACCTGTGCGGACAACTCAGGTTCCAGTCGCGCTGGTCGCACCTCCACCGGATACCCAGGACGTCCGTGCTGGGACACTCACTCTTTGTTGCCAACCTCTCCTACCTGTTTTCCCTTGAAGTAAAGGCGTGCCAGAGCCGGTGCGTCAACAACTACCTAACCGGCCTGTTCCACGACCTGCCCGAAGTGCTTACCCGCGACATCATATCGCCCGTAAAGAGGTCCGTTGAAGGGCTGAGCGACCTGATCAGGGAATACGAGAAGGAGCAGATGGAAAAGGAGGTCTACGGCCTGATACCGGCGGAATGGCATCCGGAGATACGGATGTACACGGAGGACGAGTTTGACAGCATCGTCACAAAAAACGGGAAGCGGGAACGGGTGACGAGCAAGGACATCAACAACTCGTACAACGAAGACGTGTATAACCCGAAGGACGGTGAACTCGTCAGGGCCGCAGACAATCTTGCCGGTTTCATAGAGGCCTCCGCTGCCATCAAGAACGGAAGCGCCAGCCCTGAGTTGCAGGAGGCGCGGTTTTCCTTGAAGAAGCAGTATGAACGTTCCACCTTTGCCGAAATTAATTTTGGCGAGATTTATGCGGATTTTGATTGAACACGCGAAGCGCCTTACCGATGGACGTTGCTTTGTAGTGATAGGTTTCTATACACATAGAAGAGGCTGGATGCAAAGGTGAATACCGTGGCTATCCACCAGGTAGTGGTGAGGATGGATAGGGGAACGTGGTTCCCCACGATCACGGCAACAATAGCCGTAATCTGGAGACAGGTAGACGCCTTGCCAAGCATTGTCGGTTTGCAGTTTACCCGTCCCGTTACAAACAGCAGGGTTAATGTGCCAAGGATGAGGGTGAGGTCACAACAGATAATGATTATGGGCACCCAGTGCGGAAACCGAGGCGCAGGCCATAGGCTGTCGGAAGAAAGCATGATGCATGAAATCATGAGGACCAGCTTGTCTGCGAAGGGGTCTAAATAGACGCCCAACCTTGTTACTTCATCTCTTTTCCGGGCAATATAGCCATCAAGGATATCGCTTATGCAGATGATGAAGATCAAAGCGAGGCAGACGTAACGATACTGGGCGTAACGGTTCACCTGGATTATGGAAAACACCAGTGGCGGGATGAACAATATCCTGCTAATGCTAATTTTGTTGGAAAGTGTCAACATAGGGGAACCTCATAAGGTGAATTAAAATATCGGATTTCTTATCTGCCAAAAATCTGATATTTTTGGGAAGTTTTTCATAGCTCTCCCCAATCGCGTTTCATTAAATA
>CAYHFB010000361.1:0-4435 GCA_964355695.1 uncultured candidatus Brocadiaceae bacterium | reverse complement strand
CTTCAGGGCTAGTAGAAACAAGGTTTTGGTGGTAATTATAAACTCCTTAACTTAATACCTATGGGGTTTATCCTACTTTTTGCTCCCCGAAAGTTTTTCGTATGATGCAAGCGCTTTTTTCGCCTCTTCTTCCAACCCCTTTTTCTTATAAACCAGATACAATTCCTGATAAATACTGGTTAGTTCCGGGTTAAGGGTCAAAGCGGACTTAAACGCGGTGATCGCCTCGTCGTGCATGCCCTTTCTTGCGTACAACATGCCCAACGCTACATGCGCCTCCGCGTACATGGGGTTTTTATTCAACGTTTCTTTTAATGCTGCAACGGCATTATCGACCTTGCCCTCCGGCAATTGCTGGATACTCTGCTCCAACGTCTGAAGGCTCGACTTATTCATTGCGCTTTGCCTGTTCTTCAAATAGATAAATGAACTAATGGTAATCAAAAGCAATATCAGGGCAGCGCCGATAATGAGCATGAACAGTTTGTTTTTCATAATGATTATTTTGTGCGAAAAGGGTCTCTGTTTTTGGTTAAAGTGTCCGTATACCTAATTCTTTCAACTGTTGTGCGTCAACCTCCGACGGCGCCTCGGTCATAAGGCACGTTGCCCTTTGTGTCTTCGGGAACGCAATGACCTCGCGGATGTCGTCAAGCTGCAAGAGCAACGTTACCATGCGGTCTAAGCCCAGCGCTATTCCACCGTGAGGAGGCGCGCCGTACTTCAACGCATCCAATAAAAACCCGAATTTCTTGTGGGCGCTTTCATCGTCTATACCGAGAAGGCGGAAGACCCTTTTTTGTGTTTCCGGGGTATGGATACGGATGCTTCCCCCCCCTAATTCCACGCCGTTAAGCACCAGGTCATAAGCGCGTGCCTTGACGTCCAAGGGCTTCTCCTCCATCGCCGGAAGGTCTTTGGGACGCGGAGAGGTAAAGGGGTGGTGTAACGCCTCGTACCGTTTCATATCGTCATTATAATCAAATAAGGGAAAATCCACAACCCATGAAAAATTAAACACCGTGGCGTCGATAAGTTTGTTTTTATGCCCCAAATGCACTCTGAGTTGGGCGAGCGACTGGTTAACCACCTTGGGCTTGTCGGCAACAAAAAGGAGCAAATCCCCTTTCTTTGCCTCCATGTGCGCTTGCAGCTTTTGCAGGGTTTCTGCCGGGAAGAATTTCGCTATCGAAGAGGTGAGCCCGCTATCCTCTACCTTGAACCAGGCCAGCCCTTTGGCGCCAAACTGGGCTACAAAGGCGGTTAAATCGTCAATGTCTTTCCTCGAATAATGACCACAACCGACGGCATTGATACCCCGTACCAGACCACCGGACTTAAGCGTTTCAAGAAACACCTTGAACTCGGAGTTTTGAATAATTTCGGATACGTTTTTTATTTTCAGGCCAAAACGCAGGTCGGGAGCGTCGCACCCATACGAGGTCATCGCCTCATCATAAGAAATCCTGGGGAACGGCACGGTGATCTTCTTTTCAAGGACGCGCTCAAAAATAGTCGTCATAAGCCCTTCGATAACCTGGATAATGTCGTCTTCATCCACGAACGACATTTCCATATCCATTTGGGTGAACTCCGGCTGCCGTTGGGCGCGGAGGTCTTCGTCGCGAAAACACCGTACGATCTGGAAATAACGGTCATATCCCGCCACCATAAGTATCTGCTTAAAAAGCTGCGGCGACTGTGGCAACGCGTAAAACTTTCCCAGATTAACCCTGCTTGGCACCAGATAGTCCCTTGCCCCTTCCGGTGTACTTTTTGTCAGCACGGGTGTTTCAATGTCAACGAAATTGAGGCGGTCAAGGTACTCGCGTATTGTTTGGCAAATCTTGTGGCGGAAGGTCAACCGCTTCTGCATCAAAGGCCTTCTGAGATCAAGGTAGCGATGCTTCAACCGCAATTCCAGCGACACGCTGTTGTCGTCAACGATGTCAAATGGGGGCGTTTCCGACTTGTTCAACAGATCGAGGGTATCCACATACACCTCAATCTCCCCCGTTGCCAGGTTGGGATTTGACGTGCCGAACGGCCTGGCAGCAACCTGCCCCTGCACGGCAATAACGTATTCGGAACGCAACTGCTGCGCAAGCTCAAAGAAGTCCTTTCCCCTGTCAGGATTGAAGACTACCTGGGTAACGCCGTACCGGTCCCGCAGATCAACAAAAATCAACCCGCCATGGTCACGGATGCTGCTTGCCCAGCCCGACAGGGTTACCGTGGATTTTACGTCTTTTCCACGTAATTGGCCACAGGTATGTGTTCGTTTCAATGTTGACATGTATTAACTATCTCCGGGAAATTAATAATCCGAACGAGTCGGAAGGGTAAAGAATGAAAATTTCTAGCATACCGGGACTGTTTAACGACGTACTTAGATTCAGCCCTCGGTGGCTTTTAAGACACGAATTTGCACGTAGGGCAAGGCTTTAGCCTTGCAACTCTCTGAATACGTACCCAGGATTGCAACCCTATAGGATCGCCCTACCGTTCTCTCGTTCCCAAGCTCCAGCTTACGAACGAGCCTGTGCCGGAAGCTCCAGCTTCATTTTTTTTCAGAAGATTTCGCTTCCGGCTCAATACCATACGAACGTAGAAAAAAAGGGCAAACTCATCACTTTGGAGGCGTCTGCCTGCCGAGCAACCAGGTGAGGACGTCGCTTTGTTTTATGGTGACCTCTTCACTTGTTTCCATAAGTTTGATCTTAACGTCACCTCGCGCGGACTCATCAGGTCCCAGCATAATCACGTATTTTGCGCCCACCTTGTTGGCCGTGCGCATCTGAGCCTTGACGCTTCTTCCCTCGTAATCAAAATCGGCGGACAAGTCGGATTTTCTTATCATGTTCAGAAGATGAAAACTTTGCTTTTTCGTCTCTTCACCCATAGAAATAATATACACCAGCGGTGAGGAGCAGAGCATATCCTGAGCAACGGGCATGTTTTTCTTTGCCCTGACGTTTTCTATTGCCAGAATGGTTGCCTCCATTCCTATAGCGAACCCAACCGAACCGATGGATGGGCCTCCGATATCCGCAATCAGATTATCGTACCGGCCTCCCGCGCAGATAGCGTCGCGCGCCCCCAGCGATGAGTGGCTGATTTCGTAGACCGTCTTAGTGTAGTAATCCAAGCCCCGCACCAGGTGTGCGTCTGCGATATAAGGAATGCCGATCTCCAGCAACGCCTCCCTTACCGCCTTGGCGTGTACCTGGCACTCTACGCACAAATAGTCGTTAATCGACGGCATGTGGTAGCTGATAGCCTTGCACTTCTCATTCTTGCAGTCGAGTATGCGAAACACGTTTCGATTGAGACGGGACTGGCAGAGTTCGCACAACCCCTTTTCATGCTCACAAAGTTTTTCTTTAAGGATACTTCGAAAGACGGGCCTGCATTTTTCACATCCGATGGAATTGATCTTTACCTTGTACCCTTCAAGACCGATGCGGTCGAATATCCGGGTGGCGACACTGATTGTTTCCACGTCGAGCAGGGGGTCGTTAGCGCCAACGGCCTCAATGCCCATCTGATGAAATTGACGAAGCCTTCCGGCCTGCGGGCGTTCTTTTCTGAATTGCGGCCCGATGTAGTAGAACTTCTGAAACTTTTTTATCTTATGCAACTCGTGCTCTAAATAAGCGCGCATCACCGGCGCCGTGCTTTCAGGACGAAGCGTTATGCTGGAGTCTTCGCTATCAGCAAAGGTATACATTTCCTTCTCAACAATATCGGTAACCTCTCCAATGCTCCTGACAAACAAACGAGTGTCTTCAAAAACCGGCGTGCGTATCTCGTAATATCCATAGAGGTCAAACACCTGCCGTGCAGTATTCTCAAGCAATCGCCACAGTTCCCATTTCCCCGGCAACACGTCCTCGGTGCCTCTGGGCGCTTTAAAGACGTAGTCGTTTTTCCTCTCCGTCTTTGTCGTTACATCCATAGAACTCATTCCCATCAATTTTAAACGATATACAAAAGTAACAATTATATCATTCGCGACACAATATGCAAGGCTTTTTGAGGAGCGGCAGTTAGCGCATGGTAGAGATATCGTGTGCTGTTCGTCTCTATCAAACCCTGTTTTGTCATTTTCAGCAAAAAACAGTGTCTCTACGAACCGAAATCCTTTATTTTGTACGGTAGGCCAGGTGCAATCAAACCATACTTGCCTGCTGTGGAATCGCTTACAGAGCGCCTTTGTGCGGAAGAAGTTTCTCTATGAGGATTTGGAGTCTTTCGATGAGGGCTTTCATGAATGCTATTTCATCTTTCCGGGCTCCAAGGGTAGTCTCAATCAGTGTCAGCCTTTTCTGCTGGTTCCAGAGTATCCGTCCCATCACACCCATCAGAGAAATGGCTACGCTCATGAAAATCCCTAACATACACGGAAGGGCGTCAAAACGCCTGTTGACAGAAT
>CAYHFB010000360.1:0-4437 GCA_964355695.1 uncultured candidatus Brocadiaceae bacterium | reverse complement strand
TCAATCCTTCTGAGGTGTTTTTTGTTGGAGTTCTGATTGCTATCCCACCGTTTTACAGGCTTTTTGAGACTTGTGTATAAACCTGTCGCTTTGATGGTGGGTGATACCGGATTCGAACCGGTGACCTCTTGCTTGTCGGGCAAAAATCTGCAATGTTTGTCATTTTTTGTAAGTGACTGAAGATAGAACAGAGCCTCTTTCCACAAAAGCCAATGGTTTCAAAATAATTCGGGAATTCTCAATTTCAGCTTCTAAAAGTTGTCCCTCATCAATACACATAGTATTCCTAAATTCTGTAGGAAGGGTTATCTGTCCGTTTCGTATGACTCTGATAACAGGCATTTTAATTTCTGCTTTATTTTCATAATTTAACCATAATTACACAATTACGTAATGAATGTAAGGGGTTGAAATGTTTAGTCGAATGATTTTAATCAGAAAATTTAATTGTGGAAAAACCTTGTACACCGTCTTTGTTTTTGTTAGATTGGTTTTTCGCTGGAAATGGGAAAAGAAACTTTATCGTATTTCAAGGCTACGAGACGAAGGGGTTGCACCTTGATTTGTACTACAATCCATCAACTTCTTGTTTTTTATGCGTGTTTTTCATGTTTCCATTTACGTAAGAGCTTTAATATTAAGTACTAAAGTTGTCATCAGCTTACATGAGAAGTTTTGGTTGCAATCAAAGGCGGCGCCAGGTCTATATTGTTGTTAAATTAGGCCTTTCGGCGACTGATTTGTATTACACACAAGGACACGGGCACCGTGTCCCTACTTTGAAATTTCTATACATTAAATTAGGCCTTTCGGCGACTGATTTGTATTACACACAAGGACACGGGCACCGTGTCCCTACTTTGAAAATTCTATACATTTAAATTGTTTTTAACAGGGTAACAAGATAGACAGGAGAAATAATCCCGTTAATCCTGTTATCCTGTCAAAAAGTAATTAGGCGTAACAACTTCTTTTTTTAAATTTTTCTTTGTGTCCCAACAATAATTCGTGAAAATTCGCTTAATTCGTGTCTCTGTTGTTAAGCTTTTTTTGATTGCGGCCAGAGGCCGCGCCAGGATTATATTGTTGACAATAAAGAGCAATACCCACGATTTCCTGCATTCCTCCAGGACAAGCGATTCAAACAAACCAAATCGTGATTTATTAATCAGTCTTTTATGGGGTACCGGTTGATATAATAATCAAGAGATCAGCAATTTACCCGGCACGGTGAATACGCAAAAACCGCCGGGAAAAACAGGCGCGAAAAGAGATAATAATACAACTATGAGTATACGAAATAAACTGGTAGCAATATTGTTGTTGTTTTCCATAATACCCGTAATGGCATACGGGATTATTACCATAACCAGCAACAAGAAAACCATAGAAGAGCATCTTTGCAATAGCTCGCTCGCGTTTTCTCATTTGGCGGTGCAGAGGATACATGAATACCTGTATTCCCAATATGAAGACATCCTGGTCTTTTCCAAAAACAAGGTAATGTACGGTGTTTCAGCGAGTGATAAGCATGTCCGCATTTCTCAATATTTAGAAAGTTTAACGCATGACCATCGGGAATTCTTTTATGCAATATGTTTCAACGAAAAAGGGAATATCATTGCATCCAGCAAGAATGACCTCATAGGCATAAACATGTCTTCCGACCCCCTGTTTCAAGAGGCAATAAAGGGGAAATCTCATATCAATGACCCCGGATGGGATACGCCTGCCAATGCGTACGTCCTGTTTGTTTCCGTGCCTATCTACGCAACACAAACGCCGGATAAGGTTGTCGGGGTTTTTGCTGCCGCCTTAAAATGGGAAAAGATACATGAAATGATATCCGAATTGAGCCTCATGGATAAAAAGCAGGACATTGCGAACCATGTCATGCTCACGAATAAAGACGGCCTTGTAATTTCATGTAGTGATAAAGATGAGCTATTTACCGACAACCTCATCAACGCTAAACTGGAATCGGCAGTAAAAGCACAGGAAAAGAAAGAAGGTTCAATTGCCGAAATTACCGAACACGGCCTGCCCTCTTTTTCCACCTACACCTATTTTAAACCATACAAGGATTTACCACCCCTGGATTGGCTTCTGATACTCGAGCAAAACCCCGACCGGGTTTTTGCCACGATCAATACGTCGAAAAAAGTAATGCTCACGATATTGTCCTTTATTATCCTGCCGTTGATTGCCGGATCGGTATTTTTTGCCCGGAGAATGAGTAATCCTATCCTTGTCATGGCGTCAAAGATAAAACTTATCGGAAAAGGGCAGTGGGTTGAGAAGATGCCGGTCTCTTCAACAAAAGAACTGGGAACCCTTGCCGAATCCTTTAATACCTTGACCGATGAGCTGCAACAGTCTAAAAAAGAACAAGCCCTGGTATTGAAGCGAAACCATCGCCGGATGAACACGCAAAAGTCCATAGCCATCACCCTTTCCGAGGCAAATACCCTGGAAGATTTTTCACAGAAGATAATTCAGGCATTGTGCGGCGTGCTGGAGTGGGATTTGGGGGAGATATGGGCCGTTGATCATAACAATAACGTGTTGAAACTAAGCGATTACTGGCATGTCCCGTCGTTACTTGTCCCCGAATTTATAAGCATTACAAAGCAAATAACCTTTGCGCCCGGTATCGGATTGCCGGGGCGCGTCTGGGAGAGCAAAAAACCCACCTGGATTTCTGACGTTACGAAAGATGCCAATTTCCCCCGTTTTCATTGTGCCGATAAAGAAGGATTACATGGCGCCTTTGGCTTTCCTATCCTGTGCGGCAACGAATGCCTTGGTGTGATGAGCTTCTATAGCCACGAAATCATGCCGCCCGACGAAGATTTAATCACGATGTTGGACACGGTTGGGGCGCAGGTAGGCCTGTTCATGAAAAGAAAACAGGTGGAACAGGAGAAAGAAATCCTGAGTGAACAATTCTACCATGCGCAGAAGATGGAATCCGTTGGAAGACTCGCCGGAGGCGTTGCCCATGATTTTAACAACATGCTCATGGCCATAATAGGGTATGCAAGTTTGGCAGAAATGGAACTGGAAAACAACGACCCCGCAAGAGGGTTTCTCCAAAAGCTACTGGATTCCGCCGACAAGGCCACCAAAGTAACCCAGAGCCTCCTGGCCTTCAGCAGAATACAACCCGTAAGCTTTGAGCCGCTAAACCTGAACAAGGTCATAGAAAACATGGGAACGCTCTTGCCGAAAATCACCTGCGAATCGGTGGCGTGCCACCTGAATATCAACGCTCAGGATTGCTTTGTCCTGGCCGATACGGATAAACTGGAACAAGTGCTGATGAATATCGTCAAAAACGCGGTAGACGCGATGCCTGGCGGCGGCGACCTCACGATAAGCACCGGCGTTGTGGTCATGGATGGCACATTCGCAAAGAGGTACGGCCTTGAAAAGGCCGGGCGGTATGGCACGATAACCATTTCCGATACGGGCATCGGCATGGATGACGATACGAAGGGTAAGATATTTGAGCCGTTTTTTACTACCAAGGATAAATGGAAAGGCACAGGACTCGGCCTTTCTATAGCTTATGGAATCATAAAACAACATCAGGGACACATTGCCGTCGCCAGTGAACCCAATAAGGGAACAATGTTTACCATCTACTTGCCGTTAACGGAAACGGCGGCAACGGAAACGGCGGCAAAACCCATCACGAAAATGACGGCGTCATCAAAAACCGGCACAGAGACGATATTGATAGCAGAAGACGAGAGGCGTGTGAGAGACGTCCTTACCAATATCCTGGAATGCAACGGCTATAAGACACTCGTTGCGGTGGATGGGGTGGACGCCGTAGTAAAATTTACGGGAAACAAGGATGCTATTCAAATGCTTGTCTTCGACGTCATGATGCCCAACAAAGACGGCAAAGCCGCATACAATGCCATAAAGGAAATAAAACCGGACATCAAGGTGCTTTTCTTAAGCGGCTATTCCGACGATATTACCATAAACAAGACCATCCACAACGCAGGCCTGCCCTTCATGCAAAAACCGGTCAGCCCTGAGAAGCTATTGAGAAAGATGCGGGAGATATTGGACGCATAGATGCCGCGTGGACGCGTGGCAGCGGGGATAATACGGGGAGGTAACAATATCTGCCCATCTCATCCACCTTCTTCAACCACCAGAGTGGGCTTTGCCCACAACCCAATAGAAAAACCGTACGTTATAAAATGCCTTACTCGCCGCTTCTACAGAGGGATTTCCGGGTATGACATCAAAACAACTTGATTGTATAGGAATTTTCATTTTATTTATGCAGGTTTGCTGGAGGGTGTCAGAGTAAGTCTGTTGATGATAGCGAGATAGAGTGGTAGTGATTATTTTGTGTATAAGCGCTAAACCTAAGACTGCCGGAGTTGGACGAATATAGCCCCAGAGGGGCGGCCT
>CAYHFB010000359.1:0-4453 GCA_964355695.1 uncultured candidatus Brocadiaceae bacterium | reverse complement strand
TTGGCGGTATTGATTTTATCAAACATGGGGTTCAGGTTGCAAACCTGAACCCGCCCATGATTTGAACCCGCCAAGGCCCTACGCGCGTGTTTGCGCCCAATCACACGTTCCAGCGGCAAGGCTAAAGCCTCGCCCTACGGGTTGCTTCTTAAATAAAAAGCCCGGCATGACATTCGATCTTCATCTACCAGCCATGCCGGAACTACTTCTCTTTGACCGCTCACGCGAGCGGTGCAGGACGGAGGCCTGGACACATTGCCGCACGGTGCGCCTGTCCGTGGACAGGCGTATGCTGGCGACAACATTATCATGTGTACTGGCGAGGCGCAAGCCCAGGTTGTTGTTCCTGTTCGCCGGGGTGTTGTTGTTGCGATTGGACGCGCGCAAGTTCCTCGCGTTGTTGTTCCAACTGCCACCACGATTCACCCGGTTAGAGCCGCTCTCCGGCCTCCGCCCTCATTCAACGGTAGCGCAGGCGTCCCGCCTGCTGTTTTTTTTATGCCAGCGAGACGCCTGCGAGCGGGTTCAGGTTTGTAACCTGAACCCTACGTTTTATACCGTTGCTTATGCCATCTCCCACACAAAGAGCTATTCTCTCATTAAATTCCCGATGTAAAACCTTTTAAAATCCTTGTCGAGAGCTTGGCGGTATTGATTTTATCAAACACGGGGTTCAGGTTACAAACCTGAACCCGCCAAGCCATGAAACAAACACCTTCTTAATTGCAGCGAATCAGCAAACCTTGTATGGCCTATCAGGCTCGCAAGACTCATGCTAAACCGCTCTTCACTAATAACGCCCTTTTTGAATTGTTGTTCCCGTGCCGCTAACTTCTTTTTTAACCGTTTAACGTTTTCTCTCTTAATCCTGATGAGAGACGGAAATACCCTGTATCCTAAAAATGGTAAACCATTCATGCGTGAGTTCAGGAATGTGGCGGATTCTTTCAGTTTGAGTTTAAGTTGGTTTTGAAAAAAGGATTCCGTCTGCTTCAGGATAGACTTTAAATACTCCCTGTCATCATGCAAAACCACGCAATCATCCATATACCTGATATATCTTTTAACCCTCAACTCTTCTTTTACGTAATGATCAAATACATCCAGATAAACATTCGCAAAAAACTGGCTCGTCAGGTTGCCGATAGGAAGTCCAACGCCCATATTCGTTCCCTGGCTAACGTCATTGTTCGCAATGATAACCGATAAAAGGTCAATCAATTGCCTGTCTTTTATCTTTCTCTCAATAAGCCGTATTAAAATATGGTGATCTATATTATAAAAGTACTTGTCTACGTCAAATTTCAGATAATAGTTACTGTTCTTCATGAAAGATTGCGCCCTTGTCACTGCCCGGTGGGTGCCTTTGTTTTTTCTGTTGGCATAGGAGTCAAAAATAAAGACCCTTTCAAAAACCGGCTCAAGCACATTTACTATGGCATGATGAACCACACGATCTCGGAATGGGGCTACACTGATAGTCCTCTCTTTAGGGTCAAATATCTTGAAATACCGGTATCGTCCCGGCCTGTATACCCCTTTTATGAGATCATCCTGAAGGGTCAGCAACTCACGCTCCAGATAAAAAGTAAACCTGCAAGCCTCTTCGTTCTTGCCGCTTCCCATGAGGGCCTTTTTATGGGCTAACAGCAAATTTTCATAATGAGTAACTTTGTTAAACAGGTTTCCCGCGCGTTTCATGGCAAGCTTTTCTTCCAACCTCCAACCATTTTTCCTGTTTCGTCCAATTCTTTGCTAATATACTCATACTGGGTGTTTGAAATATATTTCCTCTGGTGGCATATCCTGAAAAGAACCCTCAGCTTTTCTATATCGAGATTTATTTTGTCTAATAGAATGCCTTTTTCTTTGCTATATATGGCCTCGATTATCCCCTCCATTATGTCTAATGCGTAGTCGGCTATCCGGCTTGCAAGGCTGAAGCGAATGCTTTTAGGCAGCTTTTCGCTCTTGTCCAGAATCCAGTCTAAAACAGACGTCCACTTAACGAACAAGGGATAGTTTTCTTTCATGTCTTTGTATAAAATGCCTGGATAAGGGCAACAAGGTCTTTGCCATATTTTTCTACCTTTTTTCTGCCAAAGCCCCTAATAGCAGATATCTCTTCCACATTCTTTGGCGCGGCCTTAATAATGTCTTTTATTTCACGATTTGTTGCAATGATGTACACGGGAACCCCTTCATCATTAGCCTTTTCCCTACGCCATTGTTTCAGCCTGTCAAACAACATCTTCTCCGCATCGCTTAGTTCTGAAATTTCAGATTCCGTATTATCCTCCAAAACGGTATCATATTCCAGAAAAACAGTCCAATACGGTTTTCCTTCCGCGAGAAAGAATTCAATAGAGTAGCGCTTGACCCTCTTGTTTATGGTGAAATTGGTTAAAATCTCATCAGAGAAGGTTTCTGTATTATTGTTGAATGGTATGGTTATTATCTTAAACATCTTATAAATGTAAAACAGGTCCCTTGCTATAGTCCCGTCGCACGTAGGGCGAACCTTTAGGTTTGCCTCATGCCCTCTGGCGGGTTCAGGTTTGTAACCTGAACCCCACGTTTTATACGGTTGATCACGCCATCACTCATACAAGGCGCTATTATCCCAATACATTCCCAACGTAAAACCTTTTAAAATCCTTATCAAGGGCTTAGCGTTATTGATTTTATCAAACACGGGGTTCAGGTTACAAACCTGAACCCGCACACGAGGAAGCAGGCGCTTCCGGTGTAGGCGCATTCCCAAGCTGGACAGACTGTGCCAAATGCTCGGTTTTTCCTCTTTTGAGAAATTTTACCCCCACTTTGAGGGTTTAAATTGCTCAAAATGCCACAGAATGAGAACGAGATGGTCAATATTTAGGGATTCACCCCCACTTTGCGAACACGAAAGTTCATCTGGCACAGTCTGCGGAGCTTGGGAACGAGCGGTAGGGCAAGGCTAAAGCCTTGCCCTACACACACGCGCAAAAAAAAAATTCAAAACCCTGTGGGGGTTTACCCCCACACCCCCTACTACTTTGTCTCTTTGCCATACCCTGTTGCTTGCTACCACCGCCAGGGATCAAGGCGTGGTGTGGCTTTCGTTTGCTTCGCACGAGCCACCCCACACCTTGACCCTGGCTTTTTTCCTGACATACCATGAACCCGCCTGCTCCCGTAGGGCGAACCTTCAGGTTTGCCACATGCCCGACATTTTCACTGGAGGTCTGCGCCAACACTCACGTATTCACACCCCACCACGCATTCCATCGGCAAGGCTAAAGCCTCACCCTACATAAAACTACTATTCAAAAGGTAAAAAGGTAACAATCCAAAAGGTTACGGTGTCCTGGCGAGGCGCAAGCCCAGGGGGTCGCGCCTGCCCGCCGGGGGGGAGCTGAGGCGATTGGACGCGCGCAAGTCCCTCGCGCCGCCGCCCCAACTGCCACCACGACCCACCCGGCCAGAGCCGCTTACATACCAGTCACTACACCATTCCCACACATTGCCGCTCATGTCATAGAGTCCCAAGCCATTGGGATTCCTTGTGCCTACCTTATGGGTTTTATCATCAGAGTTCTTCCCAAACCAGGCATATTCACCCACACGGCTCTCATCGCTTATGCCAGCATATTCCTCTTCTTTACCACCACTGCGCGCCGCATACTCCCACTCCGCCTCCGTCGGCAGACGGTATACCTTTCCCGTTAACCTATTCAACTCCTCTATAAACCCCTGTGCATCTTCCCAACACACATACTCCACAGGGCAGTCTTCCCCGCAATCTTTAAAATAGGAAGGATTCTTCCCATCCATCACCTTCTTCCATTGCCCCTGCGTTACCTCATACCTCCCTATATAAAAGTCGGAGACACACACCTCGTGCACCGGTTTCTCGTTGCTAAAACCGTCATTTGACCCCATCTGGTAACACCCGCCTTTGACCAATACCATCTGAGCCTCGATATTGGGTACACACTTCAGTTGTGCTTCCACCGTTTGAATCTCACCGTCTTTCAGCGTGACGTCGGTCTTGTAATAGTAGTAGCTCTTGTCTGCAAGGTCTTTTCTCAATTCCAGCTTGTAACGCCCGGCATCGGGGGTGAATTTGCCCGGCGGGCAATATCCCATGCTTTTCCCATTCAAAAACAACTCCGCTCCCTCTATATTGCTCTTCACCCGTAGCCCCGCAACGGCATAAACACGGTCTACACTGGCAAACAGAAAAACCAGCGCAAGAAACGGCACAAGATACCTACCTGAACGATTACGCATACAATAAAAACCTCCTTACCTTTCTCTATAAAATTTACCCTTGACGGATTTAGACTACGAATGAGTTCTGATTGTTACGAGCGGGTTCTGCGCGAGCGGGTTCAGGTTTGCAACCTGAACCCCACGTTTTATACATTTGATACGCCATCACCCACACAAAGCGCTAGTTTCCCAATAA
>CAYHFB010000358.1:0-4490 GCA_964355695.1 uncultured candidatus Brocadiaceae bacterium | reverse complement strand
GCCCACTTTAGATTTTACAAAATTGCTATCTGGCAAAACAGCTTCTTTTCCTTATTACGCAAGGAATATTTAGGTTTATGCGCAGGCTCTATATAGACGTCACCGTAAAAGCCATGAAACCCAAAAACTTTTTATGTAACATACCTCAGCGCCCCTTTCTTACTAAAATAGTAACTAAGATAATAACGGACAACACGTTGTTCTGCTCAACGATCACATCCTCTCCTTTCTTATAAAATAATTATGGAGACCTCCGCTTGAAATACTTCTCGATCTCCACTGCTATAAAGACTACAGATGACATGGCGAGGGCAAATGCTAACTCGCCGAAGGTAAGGGACTCCGTCTTGAATATCGGCTGCAGCAACGGAACGTATATAGTCGCCATTTGCAGGGCAAAGGTCAAAATAACTGCCCCGATCAATGGCCTATTGGAGAATATCCCCAGAGTGAAAAGAGATTCCTTCTCGGAGCGGATTGCAAGGACATGCCCCATCTGCGAGAGACAGAGTACCGTAAATGCCATTGTCTGCCAGTGAGAATGGCCTGTTTTTATTGCCCATGCCTGGGTAAACAGGGTTATCCCTCCCATCAAGAGGCCAACCCAGATGATAGATATGCCAAGTCCATGGGCGAATATGCTTTCCTGGGGATGCCGCGGTGGCCTCTTCATGATTCCCTTGTCTGCCTCTTCCGCAGCAAGGGCAAGCCCGGGAAGACCGTCGGTCACAAGATTGATCCAGAGGATATGGATGGGCAGAAGCGGTATAGGAAGGCCCAGAAACGGCGCGAGGAATATTGACCATATCTCGCCTGAATTGCTTGTCATGGTGTACTTTATGAAATTCCTTATGTTGTCGAATATCCTCCGCCCTTCTTTGACCGCCTTTACTATAGTGGCAAAGTTGTCGTCAAGGAGTATCATGTGGGCGGCCTCTTTTGAGACATCGGTACCGGTAATACCCATGGCAACCCCTATGTCCGCCCTCTTTAGCGCCGGCGCATCGTTTACGCCATCTCCGGTCATGGCGACAAACTGTCCCTTCTCCTGAAGTGCCTTCACGATCTTCAGCTTCTGCTCAGGGGCGACCCTGGCGTATACCCGTATCTCCTCTACTTTCCTCTCAAACTCTTCCATGGAAAGCCTTTCGAGATGCGTTCCTGTGATGACCTCCTCCCCATCATCGTCTATAATCCCGATTCGCTTAGCTATGGTCCTCGCAGTAATAGGATGGTCCCCGGTTATCATAACCGTCTTTATCCCGGCGGATTTGCACAGGGACACTGACTCCTTCGCCTCCTCCCTTGGCGGGTCCATGATGCCAGCAAAACCAAGGATGGTAAGCCTATTTTCAACCGTCTCAGAGGTGATCTCCGCCGGAATCAAATCCCACTTTCTCATGCCTATTGCCAGTACCCGGAGGCCGTCAGCCGCCATACGCTCGGTCTCTATCAGGAGATCATCCCTGTTTATCTCTCTTACCCCTGATGAGGTGAGGATGCCTGTGCTTCTGTCGAGGAGTACCTCCACCCCTCCCTTTGTAAATGATGTGTATCCTCCAGAGGGGTTCTTATGGAATGTGGTCATCATCTTCCTGTCAGAATCAAAGGGAATTTCAGCGACCCTCGGGTGGCTCTCTTCCCAACCCTTTTTATCAAATCCAGCCTTTTCCGCAGCGACTAATAGCGCCGTCTCAGTCGGGTCGCCGATCAGTTTCCCATTAGCATCCTTTGCGGCATCGTTGCTTAATGCCATAGCCATCATGAGGAGGTGAATGGGCGAATCGGCGGTTGTGGTGGTAGCCGAAGGCTTTAGCCTGAGTTCTTGTGTCTCATCTATCACACCCGTAAAGGGTGCGGCTACCTCCTTTACTCTTTCCATAAGGGAGAGAGCTGGGGTGAGGATTCCATCAACGTATATCTCCTCAACCGTCATCTTATTCAGGGTAAGGGTTCCCGTCTTGTCGGTGCAGATGTATGTCACAGAACCAAGAGTTTCCACAGCCGGAAGCTTCCTGACAAGGGCGTTCTGCCCGACCATCTTCCTGGCGCCCAGGGCCAGGGATATGGTTACTACTGCCGGAAGGGCCTCCGGTATGGCCGCAACAGCCAGAGAAATGGCTGTAAGCAGCATCAGGATTGGCGTCTCTCCCCTCATGATCCCAACAGCAAAGATGATAACGCACAGGGCAATGACAGCAACGGCAAGCCTCTGGCCAAATCTGGCGAGCCTCTTCTGCAAGGGTGTCTTTACCTCTTCCTCCGTCTGAAGCATCGTGGCGATGCGGCCAAGTTCCGTCTCCATCCCTGTTCCCACAACAACACCCTTACCTCGTCCGTAGCTTACCACTGTCCCCTTGTAGGCCATGTTCCGCCTGTCTCCAAGGGGTATCATTTCCTCATGGAGCTGAACTGTCATCTTTTCTGCCGGGACAGACTCCCCGGTAAGCGCTGCCTCTTCCACCTTCAACTGTGCCGATTCAAGGAGCCTTAGGTCGGCAGGGACAATCCTCCCGGCCTCAAGAATCACGATATCACCGGGAACCAGTTCAGAGGCAGGGAGTGCCTTATGATGCCCATCCCTTAGCACTGTAGCAAACGGCGCTGCCATCATCTTCAGGGCCTCCATCGCCTTTTCGGCCCTGTATTCCTGGACAAACCCTATAATGGCATTCAAGATGACTATCACGACAATGGCAATGATGCTGTTCACCTCCCCCATTACACCCGCGATAACTGCGGCTGCCATGAGGACGATAATCATAAAGTCCTTGAACTGATCAAGGAACCGCCCTAAAAGGGTCTTCTTCTTCCCCGCCTTCAGCTCATTAGGGCCATATTCTTCGAGACGCCTCCTTGCCTCTTCGGTGGAAAGACCCTGAAGGGACGTTCTCAAATCTTCAACAACTTCCTTTAATCCTTTTTGATGCCAGCGCATGAGCGCCTCCTTTACTGAAAAAATGGACGCTGATTAGCCTGGAGCGGCCTCTGGCCGCAACCAAATTCGAAATACGAATATCGAAATACGAAACAATTTCAAATGACAAAAAACTCAACACTCCAAACTTTACGTAAGCCGCATCTAATCAATACCTTACAGTTGTGCCTTTTGAAAAACGAGCATAAAAAACAAGAAGTTGATAGATTAGTAGTACAGATTTTCCTGTTTCTTGCAGGGGAGTGGGTTGCCCCCCATAGGTGTTAAGTTAAGCGGATTGTGGGTGGCAGGCCAACCCCTGTTTGTCTGTGCCTGCACACACGGCTCTATTATTTATCCGGGTTGTGCCGCCCCTACGGGGCTAAAACAATAGGTGTTTCTCTTTACCCACCGCTCACGCAGTGGGCTACGGTTGTTACACCCCGATGGGGTGTCTTTGTCATGCCCCGGAGAGGGGCAACACAATAGTAGCCCACTGCGTGTGGGAAAGCGGTTGTAACGTTATCAAGCCCCGTAGGGGCGACACAAATAGCAAAGCATTTAAATATTCTTTTGTACAACACCAAAAATAGTTGCCAAAAACCTTATGTAACAAGCGGTGCAAAGTAATTATGGATTTCTTAACTTAACACGTATGGGGTTGTCCCCTCCCACCGGGACATTTTTTGCAAGGCTGCAAGGGACTTTTCGGCCCGATATTCCTGGACAAATCCGATAACGGCATTGATGATAACGATGGCAATAATGGCCAATGCGTCAACCCATTCCCCGTCTCAAGCCTCTTTATTACGTCATCAGGCGGTAGTGTATGCCAGGGGGTTTCAGCTATTTTATCAGTCATGCTAATATTTTCAGTCATACGGTATCTCGTAAAAGTATATATTTATCTTTGTAAGTTTTTTTGTATCTTCCAAATAAATTGTGTTCAATGAAGGAGAAAGGGTGAGGGGTGAGAAATGGAGAAAAAGAACGCTCCGATTTAGTGGATATTATAAACAGGTTTAGCGCCAAATTGCAAATACCAATTAGCACATAGAATCTCATAAATATATCGAAACATCCCTGTTTGGCTCTTCAGGCAAGTGCGTGGGTAAAAATGAACCATGAATTGACGGCAACATAGCATAAAATAAGGGGGAAAAGCGGTTTTCAATGAGCAAAAAAACCTGTATGGTACTTGCATGAGAAAAAAGAGACGTCTGCTGGACGAATATCGAATTCCCGGATTTAGTCCAAGAGTAGAAATTAAGGGGGTCTTTGGAGACACGAAGGCACGGCTCGTCATTCTTAAGCTACGCATTAATTACACAACAGATCGGCCTATCGCCGTCAATTAACATTTATAGTTTCCCCCCCCCTGGAATCCATCCGTAACTGTGGGGAAAAAGGGAGGAAATTTGGTTGCGGCGTAGCCGTTCAAGGGAATCGTCGGGTTTTGAAAAGGGTTACCGGAACCACGGATTTCACCGATTACACAGATTTATGTCTATTTAATTTCGCGTAATGGTACACCGCAGAGGGCGCGGTGGACGCAGAGAAAAGAGGCGCGCCA
>CAYHFB010000357.1:0-4505 GCA_964355695.1 uncultured candidatus Brocadiaceae bacterium | reverse complement strand
GGTGCTGGCCGCCCCTATCCGGGCTTTAGCCCTGACGGCGCGCAACATAACATCCGTCCCGACTCGTTCATGTTTTTAATTAACCAGCAGGTATTATATGGTTAACGCGCCAAGCCTTTCTTTCATTACCATCAGGGCTAAAGCCCATTTCCGTGGGAACCGTGAACCCCAGCCTAAAGGCTGGGGTTAATAGCAAAAGTGCAACGAGAACCATGTTTTAACACAGAACTTCTACGCTTTTAATCTGTGAAATCTGTGAAATCTGTGTAATCTGTGGTTTCTGCTGTTTTTCCCATGAAAAACGATGTCAGCAAAAATCCCTCTCACCGCTACTCCTCCTTATGAAATGCGCCCGATATAATCGGAATAGCGAGGTGCAGCATCCAACTGAAGATAAGGGCGCCAAATGCCCATATCCCCACGCAAACCATAATTTCGTTGTACGTCGGCGTGTACTCAACAATTTCACCCAGCGGCGTCGGCAGAAAGCCGGGGATAATCAGTCCCGGCCCTTTCTCTATCCATATACCCACCGTTGCCAGGACACAGGCCAGATTTAGCCACACGAAGCTCCCCTGCTTTCTTGAGTAACGGCTCAGGAGTATTACTATAGCGGTGATTTCCATTGCGATTGCAGACCATATCCACGGCACGAGTGCGTGATGCCCATGCAGCCCGAAAAACAGGTAACGTGCGCTTGCGCTGTGCAACGACTGGCTGTAAAACTCTTTAAATATTTCACACCCAAGCAGAAAAAGGGTGGTTAATAACGATACGGTCACAATCTGCCTGAGCAGGTGCAAGGCGCGGTCGCCGACGTGGTATCCCGTTGTCTTGCGGATAATTTGAAAGGCGATAATCATAAGCGCTGGTCCGGCGGTGAAGGCCGAACCTATAAAGCGGGGCGCAACGATGGCCGCGTTCCAGAAAGGACGCCCGGCAAGCCCCACGTAAAGAAACGCGGTGACCGTATGGATGGAAATAGCCCAGGCGATTGAGATGAAGACGAAGGGCATGTAGAGCCATCTATTCGGCTTTTTCCCCAGGTATCGCATGTAAAGCAGATAGCCGCACACGTGCGCGTTTAGTGCAAGATACCCAAGTAGCACCACCACGTCCCAACTCAGCATTGACACGGGAAAGTTGAATCGCCCGATTCCCGGAATGAGATGCCAGAAACGTCCGGGACGCCCCATGTCAACCGTGACAAAAAGCATACACATAATCATAACGGCAACGGCAAACAATTCGCCGAAGATAACGATGTGGTGCATCTCGTCGTCTTTGTAAATATACGCGGGTATCACCAGCATAACCGCCGCGGCCGCCATGCCGACGAGGAAGGTGAAGTTGGCTATGTAGACACCCCACGAAACCTGGTCGGTCATCCCGGTGGTAATCAGCCCATCCACAAACTGATTACAATAAGCCCTGAGACCGAAGAGGGAAGCGACGGACAGGCATATCATCCACGCATAAAAACCGCTACGGCCCCTGAACCCAAGCCTGACGGCGTGGCACAGGAAAATCACATACTCACAAAGGAAACAAGAAGCCGCCTTTTTTTGAACACCAACGCATTTCCCATTTTTCATAATTATTCTCTCTCCACGTCTTGTTCCCAAGATCTATCTTGGCATTCAACGTTACGATATGCCGTTTTTCTTTATGTATTATATGGCTTAACGCCTCGACACTTCGGAAAACCTGAGCATCCCCAAAACTTTCCCCCTGCATTGGTGCCTTTCTTTGCTGTCCTTAACACCATCTCAGCGCCACAGAGGGGACAAGCGCTAGTATTTGGCCGATTGCTAACTGGCATGGGCGTCTTTTGTACCTCTGCTATAAGCCTTATCAACGCAGAACCATCAAGTAACTCAAGTGGCTTGCCCCTTGCGAAAACCCTTGCCTCTAGGGTGAATGTTCCCGATGAAACCACAACCCCACCCGTTGCGCCTTCTGCGGTAACCACACCGTAGAGTTCACGGACTACTGTTACCCCAACCTTAGTCATTTTCCAGTGCTTGCACTGAATCAGAAGTTTCTCGCCACCCTTTCTAAGGATAAGATCAACCCCTCCGTCTGCTCCCCCTCCGCCAGACTCCGTTACCGCGTAGCCTTTTCGCCTATACGCTTCACCAACAAGCTCTTCAAACTCCTGCCAGCTAATTGTGCGAAGGGTACTGCTACCCTTTTGCCGCTCAAGCAACCTGCCTTTTCGCCAAGCGTTAAAAGCTGATACTGCTGCTACGATGAGAAGTAGCCCGGCAACGATATGGGCAGTGCCTGGTAATGCCATCGCAATGCCCTTGTAGAAGGCGCTCTGAGACGGAATAGATGGAATCCCGTATTTGAAAGAGAGGTAAGCCACAATTGCCAAGACGACAATGATCCACCATGGAAGCTTGACTAAATCTTTCAGGATTGATCGGTTTCGTCGCGCCATGTATTAACCACCTTTGTGCCTAACAATAATTGAGCCGCCGTACAGATTGACCATAGTCCCGGTTATTCCGGTAATTTGTGATAAACCAACTAACGACTGAAATCAGCCATCGCGCTTTTGCGGGCGGCTTGATTAATTTGTTATGCTATTCCACCGAATGCTACAACACTCACAAACACGTCATCACCTGAATTCTTAATTACTTGATAGACCTTCTCCGGCAAATCTTTCGATTGGGAAACAGCCCATAGGAAGGCGGGCGCATCAAGCAAGTATTTCATCGTAAACCCAAAAACTCTTCTTCTGTCATCTTAAAGTCATCAGCAAACGTGATGGTTACTTTTCCGTCAAGGATTCCAAGTTTTCTTTCCTTCTTTTTTTCTTTTTCCTGAAAGGGAACAATCATTGCGATAGGCTTCTTCTTTTTGCCATAAAGAATGCCAAAAGACTCTCCGTTTTTTACCTTTTCCAGGATTTCTGAAAATTGGGCTTTAAGCTCACCAATAGCTAATGTTTTCATAGTTCTAGTGTTCATTTCCTTTAGCTTGCCGTATTAACAGCCTTTGCGAGGGAATTTTAAGTTTATTCTCTATCTTTTGTTTTTCTTTAAAACCTATTGAGTGCATAGAACAATGGTTAACAATCATGAATTTCATTATCTTTTTTGCTGTTTCAGGAAAATCAGCATCGTCAATCCTTTTTGCGATATTATCAATCTGTAGATTTTTGTTGTACCACATTAATATTCCATGTTTTAATAAAAAAGAAACTGGGGTGTTTTCGTTATTGCAAACCTTCTCAACAACTGCAATCAGTTTGTTAGAGCCTAAAGAGTGTATAAGTTTATGAATAAAACCATATACAGCAAAGAAATTCGTATTCCAGAATATTATTTTGGCCAATTTCTCGGCCTTTTCTCGATTTAGTGGTTTTGGCTTTTGTTTATTTTTCTTATCCTTTTTTTCCTTATCTTCAATAATCATGTGTAATCTATTTGAGATAAATTCAACAATCTCTTGCTGTTCCCTTTCATTTTTTATGAGTTCAAAAAATGATGTTAAAATTCGCAAGTGAATTTTCATCGCTTCTTCAAATATAAATTCAAGTCTTATTTTTTCCAAGGTGGGCTTTGCCCACAATCCAATAGAAAAAACACACGTCGTAAAATGTCTTACTCGTCGCCTCTACAGAGGGATTCCGGGTGCGAACTTGTTTTTTATTGATGTTCTGAATCTGTAAGGTACTAAAGCATTCTTTTTCTCTTTCATACAAGCATTTGATGAAAGAAAGCTTGCGGAGATAAACAAGCAAACGATGTCTGCATTTCCCAAATTATTATCTATGTTGTCTTGAAAGTCTTGTCCTGCTATTATTTTTCGGTCATACCAGTGATCTATCAAACCATTGTTTTTTAATGGAGCAATATGGTTTGTGAACGCTTGAATATGTCCTTCGTCAAGATGCGAATAACTACTAAAAAGCTTTAATTTCTCATTTCTCTTCATAATACAATTCCATTTCTATTTTTACATCACTACGCATCAGTCTTACTAACAATATCTTACACATAGCGACTCGGTTAAGAGGTTGGCGAAGTAAAGTAGGTTGGGTTAAACGTGAGTGAAGCCCAACATCAACTACTCGTAGCTTTCAACTATTTGCTGGGCTTCGTACCTCAGCCCAATCTTCTCCAATTCGGCTATCAAGTTTTTATACTTCACGCAATAACGCTTTAAACCCATTTTGCAGAAAATGTTCGTCGGTGGTTAATGCTTTCTTGATACCAAAATCTTCCAGGAAAACCGTATTCATTTAACTTTTTATCTTTGCCATAGAGATATTCCTCAGATTTTCCAGACCAGTCAGAAGTCCCGTCAATTATAAGGGCTTTTGCTGTTTGAAAAAAAGCCCGTTTCTTTTTATCAGATTCTTCGAATAGTTCAATTATAAGTCGAACACCAAACTCGACGGCAACGTTTCTTTCGTCCGTTGAAGTGCGTTGTTAGGCTGTATTTTGAAGGATCAGATTTTTATCAAATTCAAGTGAATAAGACAGTGT
>CAYHFB010000356.1:0-4506 GCA_964355695.1 uncultured candidatus Brocadiaceae bacterium | reverse complement strand
CACCATTAGGTAGAAAGTATCTGAAATCATCCGTTAAAACGCAAAGATGTAGTGCTGGAAAATGAAGTGTCGTAATTGCAAGGCATTGATGTTGTTAGAGATACGATTTATGCTTGTTGAACTTGGGTTAAGATTGCAATGGTCTAACATAGTAGCACTGGGTTCAATTAGCTGTCAATAAAACTATGGCTTGACGTATCGAATAAACTTATTTATTCTTTTATATTAAATTAGGCCTTCGGCGACTTTTTCTATACGTAGGGCAAGGCTTCAGCCTTGCGACTGTTATATACTGCTCACGGGCATAAACTGAACATTCCAAAAGACCAAAGTCCTGCCATAGGCAAGGGTTGTCTGGCATTTTGTGACACTTTCAAAGGTTCATATTATGCCCGCTCGCAGTAATCTACCTGAGTAGTTACGATTTAGTAATCGTATCTTCTATGCAAAATGCAAGGTGGGAAATGCCCACCTTGCACGCCGTCGTCTACTAACGCCACGAAGAAACGATATCCTTTAATGCGTAAATCAATTTCGTTTTTTCTTCCCTCGTTCTCACTGCAGCATAGAAATGCGTATCATCAAGTCTTACAAAACAGAAACCGCCACGTATGTCGATACCAGGTTGGTTATCTTCTCCCTGTGAAGAGTTAGGCCGTGCGCGTTTCGGTTTCTTTAAACAGCCATCGATAGAGAATGCCGGCAAGAGCAGCTCCTACTATGGGCATTACCCAGAACAACCAAAGCTGTGACAACGCCCATCCACCCACGAATACAGCAGGTCCCGTGCTGCGCGCAGGGTTCACCGATGTATTGGTAACGGGAATGCTGACAAGATGAATCAATGTAAGCGCCAAACCGATGGATATTGGCGCAAATCCCGTTGGTGCGCGACTGTCAGTTGAACCAAGAATTATTATCAGAAATACAAAGGTCATGACCACTTCTGTCACTAATCCCGACACTAACGAATAACCGCCGGGTGAATGCGCATCGTAACCGTTTGATGCCATACCACCGCTGAGACTGAAACCCGGATTACCGCTTGCTATCACATAGAGAATTCCTGCGCCCGCTATGCCTCCAAGCACCTGCGCAATGATATATGCGTAAAGCTCCGATGCCTTAAAACGTCCGCCTGCCCATAAACCAATCGAGACTGCCGGATTAAGGTGGCAACCGGAAACGGAACCAATAGTATATGCCATCGTGAGAACCGTTAGGCCAAAAGCAAAAGAAACACCCAGCAGGCCTATTCCTACATTAGAAAATCCAGCCGCGATCACGGCGCTACCACACCCCCCCAGAACTAACCAGGCAGTACCGATAAACTCTGCTACTGAACGTCGATATAATGACACCTGTACACCCCTTTCTGAATAATAAACCCTATTTCACCTATTACTTATTTTTATCAAACAATTCTTAGAATACCAGCATCACGCCTAATAGCGGTTGATAGTCAAACGACTTAGGCTCGGTGACTGGAAACTCAACTCCGCCGAGCAGATACCAGTTTTGCCCCAGATGCGTTCTGAAACCGGGCGTCACCGTTACGTTGGTAACGTCGTTATCACCTCGGTCATCTACCGGATGGTTGAAATTGGCAGAAACGTACCCAACGAGATCGCCAAAGGGGGTACAATCATGCGGTGTAAAGTAGTAGCCGGCAGCCAGGTTCCCGACGACCAGCGAGCGGGCGTTGGTGTCGTTTACGTTATCATAGGGGATTGACATACCGAAACTGCCGCGCAAAACAAGTCCCTGCCACCAGTTTGCCCAGAACTGGTAGTTTGGAGTTACTGCCGACAGGCCGTTACCGGTGTCCTCGTCACCTGTGGGCGTCCTAAAGGTCAGGTTGAGCGACTGTGTTACTGCCCGTGTTTCTGAGAGGATGAAGCGGGGCGTTACCTGGAAATCCCCGAAGCTTGTGTGGCTTGTCGAACCTTGTTTTGAGACGAGGAATGGGACGTCGCACTGCACCTCGAACCGCCTGCTGAGCGGCAGATAAATTGTGTCCCCGCCGGCATACTGGTCGCCGTTGCCATTAGTCCCATGCGCATAGCCAAAGGTTGCGATATTGAGCCGGTAAAAGACGCCGTCAGCGGCGTTGAGCCAGCCTTGTCGCGGGGCGTTGCCCTCGCCATTCTGAGGACTAGCCCACGGTTCACTCCAGCCCTCACTGAAGAAACCACCCAAGGAGAGCGGTTGCCACTTTGATGGCGCTGCGTAAACATCGCCTGTCAGCGATTCAACAGCAGCCCGGAACATACCCACCTCGTTTTTTTCAACGCCACCGGTTTGCGATAAGTCAGTTTCTCCGGCATTTGCAGTCCCTCGAACCACACACAAAGCAACCAAACCAAACCCGATCAAGAGCCAAACCATTGCAATCTTTATTTTCATAAATGAAGCCTCCTCGTAATTTATAGATGATAGGAAATTGCTTTTTCCCATGAGGTGTCCAGTATAGCAAGAACGAAAAAGATTGCAAGGTTTTTTGGCAAATTTAAAAACCAAAGCAACGGAAATCGGAAGGAATGGTGTGGAATTATAGGAGCAACAGGAGAATTGTCATGCGATGGGTAACGTGCCGCACATTACCCATTTTTTTAACAAAAAATGGCAAGACCATTCCTACGACCTGTAGAAGAGTACATGGATATCCTGTGGAACCCGGCCGTGCTTGAGCAGCGCGTCGGGCGGGTTCACCGGCTCGGCCAGTCAAAAACGGTGCGGGTCATCAATTTTGTTACGACGGCGTCCATTGAGGAACGGATACTCGACCTCCTGAAGTTCAAGAAGTCATTGTCTGCCAGCGTGCTTGATAGTGGGGGGGGGTTGTCATGATGGGCGACTCGCAGCTCAAGCGGTTCGTGCGGTCGGTGGAAACGATGACGGACAAACTGGAGAAGACCGACCAGGCGCTGGAAAGCCAGGGACGCAGAGAAGCGGAACAGGACGAAACCGCCGCCAGGATTTCAGAACAGGCCAGAGCGAAAGACACTGCTTCCGCCGCCTCAAGCGGGGAAGCGGCCAGCAAAGGCCTGGAACAACTCGGCAACCTTCTTGCAAGCGGCACGCGCTTCTTAACAAACCTCAGCAAAATCATATCGCAGCCCTCCACGTCCGCCGAAGGGACTATGGGTGGCCTCGTTGCCAGGGATGAAAAAAACCGGGAAGAGTTATTTGAAGATACCGTTGCCTGATAAAGACGTGGTGCAACAGGCCTTTTCAGCGCTGGGAGATTTTTTTGCAAAGGCAATGCGAGGAGATTAAAGATTTCAATCCGATTGCATCGGGTAACAGGCAAACATTTACTTTTGACATGTGTAACCAATTAGGTTACACTAATTCAATGATCAAAAGCTTTGCACACAAAGGACTTGAAATTTATCACCATACAAGCTCTAGAAAAGGCATACAAGCCAACCACGCACAAAAGTTGGCAGATGTTCTTGATAGACTGGAAGCTTCTGATGATGTCAGAGACGTGAAATATCCTGGTTCCGATTTACATCAACTTAAATGTAAAATGAAGGGTAAATGGGCAGTAAAAATATCAGGGAACTGGCGGGTTGTTTTTGATTTTACAGAAGGTGACGCCTACAATGTTGATTATACAGATTATCATTAGGAGGATTGCGATATGAAGACGAGACCCCCAACACATCCGGGTGGTATTTTGAAAAGACATTATTTAGAGCCGCTGAATTTAACCGTTTCAGAACTTGCAAAAGCACTTGGCATTTCCAGAAAAACACTATCCAGAATTGTTAACGAGCATGGTTCAATCACCCCGGACATGGCGTTGCGTCTATCGAAGGCGTTCAGCACAACACCTCAGTTGTGGCTGAATCTGCAACAAAATTACGATTTATGGCGCGTTTCTCACGCATCTCAGGAATGGGAAATGGTTGAAGCAATCGCGGTATAAAGTATGAGCCGCCATTGGCGTGCATTCCGACTCGTTCCCACGTCTGCGTGGGAATGCAGCCTTGGGGTGCTCTGCGTCCCGATATAGTGACGCCCGTGGTGTGGATTCTCGTATGCAACCCATGCCCGCCGGAGCAACTGGATGCGGAGCGTCCCGTCGATTCATTCCCACGCGGACAGGCTGTGCCAAATGATCGGTTTTTCCTCTTTTGAGAAATTTTACCCCCACTTTGATGGTTTAAATTGCTCAAAATGCCACAAAATGAGAACGAAATGGTCAATATTTAGGAGTTCGCCCCCACTTTGTGAATAAAAAAGTCTATTTGACACAGTCTGGGAGCGTGGGAACGAGAGAAACAATTGGGTTTCAAATATATCATGCCTACGGCATTTTAAGTTTGTGTGCGCTTGTATTTCTACCGATATTTTGTCCCTCCGGGACATTAAAAAAAGGCGCGGAGTCTCTATAAGCCCTGAATCGGCTATAGTCGCGCCCCTTTCGGGCTATCATAGCAAATGCAATCAGATTGTGTTTGTTCGTTTTTTCATTTTTACACAAACCCCCTCTGC
>CAYHFB010000355.1:0-4514 GCA_964355695.1 uncultured candidatus Brocadiaceae bacterium | reverse complement strand
CTAAATTGTATAGGAATTTTCACCTGAAAATCCTTTTTTCACACAAAGGCACGAAGGACACAAAGAAAATGACAAAAGGTAGAAAAATATTTCCTACCTTCTACGGTGGGTTTAGGTTGAAAACTTTAACCCGCAATCAGAGATTTCCATTCCTCTTTGTAAACCAAAATATCATGGAGTTTTCATTTTATTTAAGCGGTTTGTAGCGCGAAGAGGTTCTTCTCTATCCGGGAAAGACTGCGGTTCTGGAACGAAGTACCACTTCGTTCTACAAGTAAAAGCAGCCATTGCCTGTACCGCGTAAACGGTTACATTTTACCACGACCATCTCCGCGCCCTTCGTGTTTGAGCAACTTTATGAACGCCCATAAAATCAAAAGGACTATTGCAATATATCCCGCCCATGTCCTGATTTCTATACAAAGGCGGGGATAGCGCCAGGCCTTCATGCCTCTTGTTGCAATTCGCCGCACCCGGATGTCGTTGGTTTCGCTGTTTCTTTCAGGGACGTTACTATCTCACCGATCGCCCTTTCATTGAGATACTTCTGCGCATCTACAGAATCCGGTTCGCTTATGCACGTCCAGACCTTTATAAATACCTCGTTGAACGGGACTCCGCCAGCGCGTATTGCATTCAGCATCTCGCGAATGCTTCCGGCCTCAACCTTTGTATGTATCTGAAGCTTAAAGAGGCTAAGAATAAGGCCTGAAACCTCTTTTTCTTTCTCCCCGGCTGACTGCAAAAGCTTAACTCGCTGAATAAACAGTTCCAAAGCCCGCAAGGCCTCATACACCTTCCCTTCAGACAATTTCAGCCAGAGGCAGAGCTTAATGGTAAAGATGAACAGTTCAACCTCCTGTCTTTCTTGCTCACCTTCCGAATAATGCACAGTAATGATGTCGGCAACGTGTTCATTTACAACGTCGTATTTGCCGAGTATCAAAAGCAGGGTAGCAAGAACGGGTCTTGAGAATTTGCTTTCTTTGTCATGGGTGTAGAATTGCTTTAAATAATTTTCCGGTGTTAACTCGCCGATCAATGGGGAAATTGCCTTCTTGAATATTTCCTGGAAACCCGACTCATTTTCATGGTTGCTTAAATATCGGAGCTGCATTATCAGTGCATCTTCGTATCTTCGTTGTTGTTTTAGGGAAAGTGATAAAA
Organism: uncultured candidatus Brocadiaceae bacterium; assembly: GCA_964355695.1. GTDB lineage: Bacteria > Planctomycetota > Brocadiia > Brocadiales > Brocadiaceae > JACVXV01. Next base: position 3,347 of record CAYHFB010000355.1, on the reverse strand, counting down.
ACAATAAACATAAGTCTGCTTTTGAGTTAATTTGAACGGCTTCAGCAAGTTTTTCAATGGCTTCCCCATATCGATCTTTCATAAAACAACAAAGACCCGACACTAAAAGCGCAAGTTCATTCAGAGGATTTATTTTCAACATTTCGGCACAAATCTTTATTGCTTTCTCATATTCATCGTTTAGACATGCTTTAAGTAATTTCTTCATTTGCACGGAGGTATTATTGCTATCCCCGGCAGCGGCAACACACATCTCAATTACCCTATAGTCATCGGGGTTTTCTGCGATAAATGACGCTGCTTTTGAAATCATGGCGCTATAAAGTTCGTTTGTGTCTTTTACAGAAGAACATTGCTCCAGCCGTTTTTTTTCTTCAACAATCGTAGCTGGTGAGTAGAGCATAAGCAGGAGTTCCATCAGCCACCTCGACTCCTCCCTGTGGCTGCTGTCACGCATCTGATACCAAATGCGATAGAGGTATTCCTTGAGGCAATAATAGCTATACTTGCCCTTTGAGAAGGCTACCTTTACATAACCATTTTCCTTAAGCTGCATCAGGTAATTTCTCACGGTGGGCTGAGGGATTTCAAGATGCGCGGCAATATCCTTGGGGCTTTGCGCTGGTTCGTAGGCCGCAAGGGTATTCAATATCTCTTCCTGATAGCGTGGTACCTCGCTCAGAATGGATTCAAAATAGGGCGTCATCTCATCAAGTATCTTATCCATCACGGCCATCATCTCATCCGGCATCTCTGCCTTCAGTATATCGGCGAGAAATACCGCGATTCTCGGATTCCCGCCGGTAAACGAGTAGAGCGCCCTAATACGTGCCTCGTTAGCGGCTACCTTCTGAGCCGGTTCATGTTGATTGCCATTGGTGAGGAGATTGATAACCAGCGACTTTAAGTCATCAAAACTTAAATCCTCCAGGCTGCTTATATGGAAAAAGTGGTAAAAGGGGTGGCTGTGGTCATGGAGTGCGTCAAACACTGTCGTGGCGGAGCCGATGAGAAGCACCGCCTCTTCCGTTTGCAAATACGCCCGAAGCTTCTTTTGCTCAATGACGCTGATTCGTTTGCCCAATAACTGCTGAAGGTTTTCTGTGATGAGCAGGATATGCCGTCCGGTTGTTGTATGTATCCAGGTAAGGACGGAAAAAAGGTACTCTATCCTTTCGTCAGTAGGGACTTTCTTGATGCCGTCTATTTTGGGCTTAAGCTCTATGGTTAGGGGCTCGTTCGTTGTCTCTAAATCCTGGCATATCTCGCGTACTGCCCTTTCGAGGAATTTGGCAAGATCGCCGGCCATTCGTAGTTCTTCCGGGAAAAGAACCGGTATCCATAAATTGCGCAGTTTATCATCATTTGTAATTTTATAATAAAGCAGGCTCAGGAGATGGGATTTGCCTATACCCCTTGGCCCGACTAACATCCAATGCTGCTTGGGGCTTTCTCCTTTTTTGAGCGCCAGTTCCTTTAAAATAGCGTTTAAGGTATCCCACCGGTCTTTGCCGACCAGTGATTTTTCTAATTGTTGAAATGATTTTTTCCGTGGATTATATGCATACATCAGCGCACCCCCACCTTGTATGACCACCAATCTTTTAAAAGCGGGGCCACAAACGTGAGTGACCCATTATTTGCAATATCCCTCATGATATACCCCTCGTATACCAGCCTACTGACAACAGATTGAAATTCCTCGTAACCGCACACCCCGGATACATGATTATCAAAGAGTTGTTTTTCTGGAAACGATTCAAGACATAGATGCTTCAAGATAATCTCCGAGCATTTTCTTTTTGTGGGTACGAGGTACGTTTCAAGGCGGACGTGAAAATGGTTTAGGTCGTGGCTTCCACCCCGTAACATCTGTTCGTATAGTGTCATTAATGTTTTCAGGCTTACCTTTCGTTCTCTTGAATCCAATAACGCCTTAAAGAGTATTTGCCCGTAATAAGGAGACCCGTTTGTTATCTTTGACGTCATGAAGGAAACTCCTTCCGGCGCAATTTCAAGGGCGTACTCTCTCATGAGGGAATTAATGAGCAATTCGGCGTCTTCCGCCTTCATGTTTGGGACAACAAGGGATTCTATATCATTCATGCGCTTGCCAAGCCCTATATCTTCAAGGGTTTTTTTCATATTTACAGAGCCACAGAAGACAAACTGATATTTACCGTCGCTGGTCTGATTTTGCCTCAATGTACGTAGCCAGGCCGTCAGTCTGTCAATGAGGGCTGTATAGTCTTCATGACCATTCGCCCGATTTTTGAAATTAAGTAGCATGTCTGGAAATTCGTCAAATGCAATGACCGTATGCATGTCAAACGAATTCAGGCCGGTAATCAAAGGGGTAAGCTTTTCTTTCCACGCGGCAAAATCCATATCACGTGTTTTCTCGCGCAACTCGACTTCAAACTCCGGCATTTGGAGATTTTTGATACGCGATGCAATGACATTCCATGCGGTACCCAATAAGTCCTTTATCCTGTCAGACTGCCTTCGGACACAGTAAAGCGACAACAGTTCCTTGAATAGCTTGAAGCAAAACTCATGCAGTGTCTCTTCCCCCTCAAGTTCCAGAAAAAGGACGTTGAACTCCCGATTTTCGTCTGATTTTGCTTCTTCTTGGCGTTTGAATTCTTTGATAACGCTGGTCTTGCCAAACCGCCTGGGCGCCTCAATAACTACCGAGGTCTTTCTTACTAAGTTCCTAAGTTCATCCACCAGGTACAATCGTGATTTAAGATAATCTTCAGAGACAACCGCTTTGCCGGTTATGTTGTTCATGACGACGCCTCCTTAAAAGAATTAAAGTTTTATTATATATAACACGGGCGATGCGTTATGTCAAGCATAACGTTACTATTTATATAACGTGTCGTGTTTGATGGCTGTCGCATTTGTCAATCAGAGGTGTTTTTATCGTAAAGAGTCGGTAAACACGAAAGGACAAAACAAGCCAGGAGGAAGCATTGACGGAACAAAAGCATGGTTGAAGTACCGTTATTGGGGAAAACAAACAGAAGCGGGTGGTGCACCGGTGGGTCATGATGTTAAAAAAACAAACGAAACTGAAAACTCCGGCCTGTAATCCTACCGACGAACACTTGCTTTCTACTCATTGTGTATGTTAAACTTTCTTCTGATTATTGCCTTGGCTCTCTATGCAAGCAGACGGTAGAATAACCAGTACGCATTTCCCTTGGCGCTTTGTTTTTATTCATAGCCACGGCAGTCAGGTTTACCATGATCTTTGTAAGTTCTCAATAAGTTGAGGCAGGTAGCAGTGACAAGCCTTCAAAGATAAAAACAGTTACTCCCTAACCCTATCAACCAATAGG
>CAYHFB010000354.1:0-4522 GCA_964355695.1 uncultured candidatus Brocadiaceae bacterium | reverse complement strand
ATCTTATTGCGCCCCTTTGGGGCTATTATTGCAAATACGATCAGACCGATTTTATTAGTTTTTTCGATCCTTAACTTAACACCTATGGGGGCGAACCGCCATAGGTGCTACGTTGGCGGCAGGATGCTTTCTCTCGTTCCTAAACGCCAGCTTGGGAATGCGAGTGTGCCGGAAGCACCTGCTTCATTTTTTCCGGAAGAGTTCGTTTTCTGACCCAAAGCAGTGCTGTTGTTGCAATCCCGTTCCCAAGCTGGAGCTTCGGTACGAGGCAAAACCCTGCATGGTCTTCCCTTTCATGCGGGCGAGTGCGAAGCAATCTTACCGTTTTGCATTATCTACAAAGATTGCTTCAGCACACCGCTCGCAATAGATCACCCCAAGACAGGTATTTTCCCCAGAAAGCCTTATCCGTTATACTTGCTCACTACCGACGTTAGTTTGAAAAAAGAGAGTCAATTTCGCCCATAATCGCATCGATACCTTGCTTCTTAAGCGCATCCAAGCCTTCCTGCTTAAGTGCATCCAAGTTTTCCTTCTTAAGCGGGTCCAATACTTCCGTTTTTGCGCTGTCTTTCTTTATATCTTCCACCGTTATGAATCCGTCTGAATTAGCATCACGTGCTTTAAAAGCTGCTGCTGACTTTTCCGACACCTTTTTTTGAAAGAATGCAGTGATTTCCTCTTTTGTCCACTTACCATCCGTGTCCGTATCGGCAGCGGCAAGCCCCATCTTCTCTACCCTTTGCGGTTTTACTTCATCCTTTGTTATGCTACCATCCTTGTTAACATCATGCTTTTTCATAAACTCTTCAATCCTGCAGGTTGCCCTTTTGGCCGCGGCGGCAGCAACTTCATCGGCCGAAAGCTTTCCGTCTTTATCCGTATCAACAGCCTCACAAGATTTATGGGTATCTTTTGCAAAAACACTCACAGAAGTTACCGCCAAAAACAATGTAGGTATAAACACCCATTTCCCAATTAATCGCATAAGTTTCCTCCTTAATTCCTTATTTATTGTTTAAAAAAGATCGCCAATTTCGCTTACAATTGAATCTATCCCTTCCTTCTTCAGCGTTTCTACCGTACTCTCCCCACCTTTTTGCTTAAACTGTTTTATCTCATCCGGCGTTACGAATCCGTCTGAATTAGTGTCACGTGCCTTAAAAGACGCTGCTGACCTTTCTGACGTCTTCTTTTTAAGAAGCGTGGTTAATTCCTCTTTTGACACTTTACCGTCATTGTTCGTATCGGCGGTGAAAAGCCCCATCTTCTGTGCCTTTTTCTCTTTAATCTCATCCTTTGCTATGAAGCCGTCACCATTGGCGTCATGTTTTTTCAACACTTCCGCGACCTTGTTATCCGCCCTTTGTTCTGCGGATGCAGCAGCTTCGCTGGCAGACAACTTTCCGTCTTTGTTGGTGTCAGCAGCAGTAAAATGTTTCGACACGTCTTTTGCGTATACGCTCATAGTAGTTACCGCCAAAAACAGCGCCGGTACAACCACCAATTTCCCAATTAACCGCATATTTTCTCCTCCTTAATCCATTGTTTATCGTAAAATACCCATTATCACAGATACATACCATGCCCACACGGCAACACCCTATACCACTTGGATTGTGTACCACCTCCTTTTCAAACCTACCCAGTATGTTAATGCCACATTATTTTAGCATGCCAAAAACGGCACTGTTTCTCCTTCCCAAATGGTGATTACACGGCAATTTTAGCAGTAATGCAAATAGCCACCGGAACTACCCCCTTCCGTAAATCTCGGTCAGTTCCCGTAGTTTGTGTGAGACGTCGGGCGTTAATCGGTCGCAGGAAAGCCGCCACAGCCAATTGCCCGTGATAGTGGAGGGACGATTCATGCGAGACTCCTCGTCCAGGCCAAGGATATCCTGCATTGGAGTGATAACCAGATTCGCAACGGACATCATTGCAAGCCGGATCAATTCCCAATGGACGGTATCCTCGTAAATATCCCGCCCCAGATAAGCGGCCAGTCTCTTCCGTTCATCGGGAAGGGCGTCTTTGTTAAACCAGCCCCGTGTCGTATTGTTGTCGTGGGTACCCGTATAAACCACACAGTTTCGCTCGTAGTTGTGAGGCGCGTACGGGTTGGTGGGAAGGTCACGTCCAAAGGCAAATTGTAGTATTTTCATGCCGGGAAATTCAAAATGACGTATAATTTCTCTTACATCGGGGGTGATTATCCCAAGGTCTTCTGCAATAATGGGAAGGTAGGGAAACCGCCTCTGAAGGGTGGTAAAGAGGCTTTTCGCATCGGCTTCGACCCACTGTCCATGCATCGCTGTTTTTTCTCCTGCAGGCACCTCCCAGTACGCAATAAAGCCTCTAAAGTGGTCTATGCGCACCACGTCGAACAAGTTCAGATTACACGTCATCCTTTGAACCCACCAATGGTATCCTGTTTCCTTCATGCGGTCCCATCGGTAAACCGGATTGCCCCAGAGTTGACCCGTTTCGCTGAAATAATCAGGCGGTACCCCTGCAACGAAAGTAGGGTGTTTGTTCCCGTCTAATTTGAACATATCGGGGTTTGCCCAGACGTCTGCACTGTCATAGCACACATAAATGGGCATATCTCCGATAAGTTGAATACCGTGGTTATTGCAATACCTCTTGAGGGAAGACCATTGCTGGAGAAATACCATCTGAAGAAACTTTTCCCTTTCGATGCTTTCGTGATACTCTATCCTGAGCGACCGTAAGGTTTCAAGCTTTCTGTCCCGTATCTCCGGCGGCCACGCACTCCACACCTGGCCGTTAAACTGGTTTTTAAGGGTGACAAAAAGCGCGAAATCATCCAGCCAGTAGTTGTTTTCCGCGCAAAATGCCTCATACTCATACCGGTTGCCACATTCCTTAAAATATCTGTATGCCCTACTGAAAAGCCGCCTCTTGTATTCGGTGGCGGCGTGATAGTCGGCGTGTTCGTGAGGAAAAGAGGGCATCGGTTCCAGGTCGTCCTTTTTAATGAACCCTTTTTCGGCCATCAACTCCGGGCTGATCAGCAAGGTATTGGAAGCAAAGGCCGAGGCGCTGTAATAAGGGGAGTCGCCGAGAGCGGAATCGGTTAAATTTAAAGGGAGGAATTGCCAGTGGCCTTGCTTTGTTTCCTTAAGAAAGTCGGCGAATCGGTAGGCCTCAGTCCCAAGATCGCCAATTCCAAACGGCGACGGCAACGAGGTAATATGAAGCAAAACACCGCTACTCCTTCTTTTCACGGGATATTTTCCTTTAATGTAAAAAACCACCAGAGAATAGAAACGTCATCAAACATTTCCACGGTAAAATAGGCTGAAGGCAAAATCGTCTGGGATTCCGCAAAGTTTCCGGCAGGCGAAGGCTTTTAACCTTCAGCCTAACCACCTGAGTAGTTACCTGATTTCACAGATTTCCATACCGTGCCGTGCGTCTTCAAACCTATCCGCCCTGCGGCAACAATCTTCAGACCTGCCAATACCCCTAAGTTTAACACTGCGTCCCCGTTTTTCAAGCATATAAAATCCTTTGAGTTTAAAACGTTCATACGCAAAATCAGAGGAAAAAAAGTTTGATTAAGCATATCCTCTCGTTTATAGTAACAGAGCACATAAAACATCTTTTCGGTTCCAATTATCAATAACGGGAGATATACACCATGCGATTACAGGATTCAGCCATCCCTAACGTTCACGAAACCCTGCCATCGTCTCAGGATTTTGGCCTTTTGTCCGGGAAGCTGATTGAAAATTCCCTGAAATTGGGTTGTGAGCGGGCAATGATAATACCGGCAGAGACGATTGTCGTCAGGCGATGGGTACAGTTAAAGTGCAAATATGGTTGTGAAGAATACGGGAAAAAACTAACCTGCCCGCCACATTCCCCCTCTGTTGATGAAATGAAGGAGATTTTGCGGGAATATGATAAGGCGTTGCTCATCCACGGGCGTATGAGCTGGCAAATGCGTTACATTACCGCACAGATTGAGAAAGAGGCATTTTCCCTGGGATTTTACAAGGCGTTCGGACTGGGTGCCGGCCCCTGTAAGTTGTGCGATAATTGCGAAACGAGCTCCGCTTGTATCCGTCCGGGAGAGGCAAGACCCTCTATGGAGGCGTGCGGCATCGACGTCTACCAGACCGTAAGAAACCATAATCTAACTATCAAAACCCTGCAGAGCAAGGATGATGAGGCGAATATTTACGGATTGGTGCTTTTGGAATGAAGGAATAGCGCTGTTGTATGGAAAATTCAAAGTTAGGCCTGAAAGGCCGGGAGGAAAGAAGGGACACGGACACCGTGCCCCTTCTTTAGGGAGACAGTAATTCCCACGGTACCGTTTGTTAGGGAAAAGCGAATGTCAAACAAGGAATATCGAATATCGAAGTGAAAAACAAAAACCCCATCATTCCTTGCTTTATACCATTCGCTTTCAAAGATTGAAGAACAACCTGTCGTGGGCAGTCGCTACTGCCCACTATGTAGTTTTAAAGCGAATTGGTATTGGATTTGA
>CAYHFB010000353.1:0-4600 GCA_964355695.1 uncultured candidatus Brocadiaceae bacterium | reverse complement strand
TACATTTAGGTTGCGTTTGCCCGACTTTTCATTTCTTAACTTAACACGTATGGGGCAAAGCCCACTTTAGATGGTAGTGGCAAGGCGCGCCTTGCCACTATGTTGATGTACAGGAATTCAATGCCGTTGTAGGGCGACCCTTTAGGGTTGCCCTGTTGCGTGTACGGACAGTCGCAAGGCTGAAGCCTTGCCCTACGGATAAAAAAAGTCGCCGTGGGCGACATATTTACTATAATTCCCTAAAATTTTGCGGTGGATAATTACCATGATTGTAGCATCATCAAAACCGTTTCAAGAGATCAGGCAGATGCTTGCGGGCTTTAAAAAGGTGTGTGTATTGGGGTGTGGTTCCTGTGTGACGATATGCCATACGGGCGGCGAAAAACAGGTGACCGAGCTTGCCGCGCAACTCCGTCTTGCCGCTAAACTGGAAGGCAGACAGCTTGAGGTGGTAGAAGATTCAACCCTCCGTCAGTGCGAATGGGAATTTATAGACGAGATGAAAGAGGTGATAAAGGACTGCGACGCGGTTCTTTCCATTGCCTGTGGCGTTGGCGTACAATACATGGCGGAAAAATTCCCCAAAACCCGGGTGTTTCCGGGATTGAACACCACCTTTATGGGCGGGCCGACGGAGCAAGGCGTATTTTGGGAACGGTGCGCCGGGTGTGGTAATTGTATTCTGGCAACCACCGGAGGATTATGCCCCGTAAGCCGATGCGCAAAGAGCCTCATGAACGGGCCGTGTGGCGGTTCGCAAAAGGGAAAGTGCGAGGTGTCGCAGGAAACCCCATGTGTGTGGAATCAAATCTACGACCAACTGGACACCCAACAACTCCTCGCAACCATGGAAACCATCGTGCCGCCAAAAGATTGGACTACCGGCATGGAAAACCATCCAAGAAAGATGGTACTTGAACACCTGGTTATGAAAAAGTAAGCCATTCCGGGAAAGATACGTATCCTATCCCTGTTATACTACGAACGGGCATAACCTAAACTTTTGAAAGTGCCTCAAAACGCCAGACAACCCTTGCCTATGGTAGGACTTCGGTCTTTTGGAATGCTCAGTTTATGCCCGTTGACAGTATAAGTGGGGGGGGGGAATTCATGAAATTTATTATCATTGCGCTGGTACATGCCTACCGTTTTATCATCTCACCGGTCTTGCCGCATTCATGCCGTTACAACCCCACCTGTTCCGAGTATATGCTTGATTCGGTGAAAAAAAAGGGGTTTGTTAAAGGTACGTTGCTTGGGGTTTGGCGTGTGTTGAGGTGTAATCCGTGGGGAGGGGATGGGTATGACCCGGTGGAGTGAAGCATGAAACTCGAAGCTCGAAACTCGAAACTCGAAGCACGAAGCACGAAGCACGAAACTCGAAACTCAAAACCTGATGTATTTTTCCCGGAAACGTTTCATAATCCAGCACGTTATCGCGGCTCCTGCTTTCAGGAGAAGGGACATGCTTGTTGTGTCCAGAATTATGTCACGGTATGACCTCTTGCCCGACACACTGTCATAGAGCGCCTTTTTCACCGCTTCATGGGCGTCTGCCAGGCGGATGACGGGCGTGAGGAATCCGTAATTGGCGCCCCACACAACGGCCTTTCTTACCGCGTTGGCATAAGGTAAATCCCGAATAACTTCCTGGAAGCTACTCAGGTACGTTTGGAATGCCTTCTGCGAAATGCCGGTATCCATCATCACCTCTGCCGCCCTGATGCCCATGAGACACGCGGCATTGATGCCCTTGCCCTTAAACGGACGTATAAGTCCCGCCGCGTCTCCAATGGTCACGTACCGGTCTCCAAAGAGGTTCTGTGCGGGTTTTACGGGGAAGCATCCGCGGTGGTAATCGAGTGAATCCAGTGAGTCTTTGAAATTATGGGGGAGTGCCGCCAATACTTCAGGCAAACGGAGGAATTCGTCCATAGACCGCGCCGAAATCTTTTCTCCGGCAATGTTGATGGTATAGTGGTCGTCCTTTGGGGTGATGGCGCCAAATTCAATGCCTTTCAGTGACGGCAAAAAGGCATGGATGTATCCATCTGAGCCGGTAAGTTTATGGTGCCGCCCCTGTGGATGGAATTTGGTTAGTATGGTCAGCAGGAACTTTGGTGGTTTGTATTGGGTTTCTCTCCCAAAGGCATTCAGCGTTCCCTCTTCAAGGCCAAATGCGCCCACCACGACGTCTGCCCGCGTATGTTTTGTTTCGCTGTAAACAGTGACATTGCCGTCGTCGATTTCCACGTCTCTCACCCTGCTGCGAATAATCGTTACACCCAATTCCCTTGCCTTTCCCAGAAGGTAGGCGTCAAACTGAATCCGCCGGAGGGCGTACGACGTTTCCCCTTCTCCGTCAAGCCTTATCGTAAAACCGCCGGTGTGGAGGTGGTAGCCGGGTACTTCCCTCTTTACCAGATGCCAGGGAAATGGGACTCCGAGTTTGTCTTCAATAATGCTCACAATCGGTGGGGAAAGGACTCCGGCGCATTCGTTGTGGTCGATGCCGCCTTCAAAGTCTTTTGGTTCGTATAAGACAACGTTTATGTTGACGTTTCTCCTCCTTGCAATGTTTTTCAGGGCGATTGCGCAACTGGCGCCTGCCGGTCCTCCGCCAACAATGACAACGGTTTGCCCATTTTCCAACGGACCGAGTGCGGGTTTGGGGGGGGCATGAAGTCCGTGTCCTTGCTGCGGGCTCAGGCTATTTTTCACAAGGCTGTAACCCTGCTTTACAAAGGCTGCGAAGACGTACGGAAACATAGTAACGTGCAGTCGCGGATTAATCATTCTCGTAAAAATATTTTTATAACGGGTGTTGCCGGCGACGACGTCCCACAGGATACCGTTAATCTGAAGCGCCGACCAGTCGTTTCGTCGTTTTTCAAGATGGTCAAACTGGACGTTTACCAATTGCGTTCCCGACGTGGTATAGTTATGTATTCGGGATATAAGGTTGCCATAAAAACGTGCCTGCGCCAATAGTTTCAAGGCCGGGTCATAATATGCCTTCCTGAAATTTTCCGAGGAAATACCGTGGTCGAATGCCGCGCAGGCGGCCAGGCGAGCCGTGTCAAAGGCCGATTCAATGCCGTTTTTATACCCGCCTGAAATGCCTGCATCGCCGATGATTACCAGCCGGTTCGTGTACGGATGCTCTGCGTGGTTGACGGGTATCCTGGGGAAGCAGATACAGAGGTCTTCAGGTGGTGTCCACCCATGGGGTAGGAGTTTGCGGGCACTGGGATGGTTAAGAAATGCCAGTAAATGGGCTTTTGTTGTGTCTTCTTTACCGATAAGTGAAACGGTGGCGTAATTGCCGTTTGGTATAAACATGCCGGAGGCAATGGGCTTGATTTCCGGCGCAAACACGTGGACGGCATTGTGGAACTTCTTCTGAATAATGGCGTGTCCCAGGTAGAGAGAGGCATTGCAGCTTCGCACAGATTGGGGTGTACGGTAGCCGAACTTCCTGCCTACGATCCTCTTTGTTAACTCCGTATCCAGCCCAAACGCCCCCACGGCAAGGTCGGCGGCGATTTTCTCCCTTACCCCGGACTCCACGTAAACGACGTTTACCGGGTCTTGCGGATGCTCAGGCAATTCTATTTCCTCAACTGCGGCTGAAATTACGGTTACGCCTTGAGATTCCAGGTGTCTCAGAAGGAAATCGTCGTAACCGGCGTTATTTGTCAGTTCCGGGCAACGTGGGCCGTTGCTGCGGAAAATGGTAACAATCTCAGGCTTGCGTCCCGGTTCCGGGTGGTGTAAGGCGATGCCCCGTTCTTTGGTTTGAAAATAGTAGCCGTCGATTTTCTGATCAACGTTCGATTTGGGCGGTGCAATACCCGTGTGTCTCATTTTATTGACAAGATTTTCGGATAAAACCGCCACGCACCTGTTGCACCCGGTAGGCGTCTTTTGCAGGCAATCCCTGCCATCCAGGATGATAATGTTAATCTTCAGCCCGTGTTCTTTTGACAGCCTTAATGCAAACTGAGCAAAAAAACTGCCCGCCGGTCCGCCACCGATAATGACGATGGTTGAGTTGTCTTTTAGTGTTAAATTCATTTTATCATTTATACTTTGGCGGGTTCAGGTTTGCAACCTGAACCATACATTTTATACGGTTGATAACGCCATCACCCACACAGAACGCTATTATCCCAATGAATTACCGCCGTAAAACCTTTTTACCTGCTTGTCGAGGGCTTTGCGTTATTGTTTTATCAAACACGGGGTTCAGGTTGCAAACCTGAACCCGCTCGCGGGATCGCGGTTCGCCTTTATCCGCGTTCATTCGCGTTCATTCGCGTTCATTCGCGGTTCCCCATGGTTTTCGCCGCGCCACTTCGACATTCTACATTCCTTGTTCAATATTCGATATTCGCCTTGTTCGGTTTCATTCCATACTTTTCGCGGTACTCGCCCTACGCATCCAGAATTTCTCTCACCATTCTCAATAGCTTATCCGCTTTAATCGGCTTTTGTATGAAAGGCAAGCCTTCGTTGTGGATGGTCTTGTTGGTGTCGATGTCGTCCGAGTAGCCGCTCAGGAAAAGGATTTTTGCGTTTGGCTTTATCTGCTTTATGG
>CAYHFB010000352.1:0-4610 GCA_964355695.1 uncultured candidatus Brocadiaceae bacterium | reverse complement strand
AAAGGCCGTATGGCTTGGGAACAAGCGATACAGAGTCATACACGAACTGTTGTTCATTAACCCCAGCCTTTAGGCTGGGGTGCCAGACACACGCCAACCTGGGCTTTAGCCCTGACGGAACGCAACTTGGCATTCTTCCCGCACATGAGTAACCGGCCACCTCCGCACGCCTAATTCCTTGTGAGGAGTGAAAAGATGTGCATAAACCAGCGCAACATACCACAGGTCGCTCCTCTGGAGCTTTATACGTTTTTATCTGTGTAATCTGGGGTTTCTGTAGTTCTTTTCCATCTCGACTCATTGGCGAAGATGCATCGTCTACGAAATAGTTAAAACCAAAAACGCCTGTACGTCCTGGGCGCGCCCTTTGGCACGACGTCAAAACTATAGGTATTGTCGTTTCTAACCGGGTCAAGTTTGAGTACGATATTACCAATCCAATCGTGGAAATAATGGGATAACACAATATTTGTTCCGAAGTTTCCCGGACCGCTATCAACCTTCTGGCCGTTTACCATTGTTTCTGAATCTAAAAGGAAGTTCTCACTTGCCAGCACACTCCACTTTTCACTAATATTATAATTTGCTCCCAAAATAAGGCTGTCGCTACTGTGGACTATATATCTGTTACCAATGAAATATTCCCAATTGGGTGAGTTATAAATCGAAAAACCCGCATTAAAGACGTCCATCTGGAACTTCTCCACGTTGAACTCATTCCGTTCTGAAACGAAGGAAACTACGTCGGTAAGCTGACTATTGAAATCGAGATTAATGAAATCATCTTCCCTCACGGTGATGCCGTTTATACCGTCGTTATAAATCCCTGCATTGCCGGGAAAGGCATAGTAATCAATATTGAATTCCAAAATATCCACCGATTTTTCGTATCCAGGTTCACCCCGTTTTGTCTGCAGTTTATTTTTTACCCCCATAACGACAACTTGCGATGAGTCTAAGGCATCAATTGCGTCGTACTGGTACAAGGCATTGGGGTCTTTAGTAACCAGCGGGCTATAGAGGTAGCGTACTTCAGGCACGAACACATGTCGCAGGCGGTTTATCTTCAGGAAATCATTGTACACACTGTAGTTTCTCCAGTGCGTAGAACTCCAGTCTAACCCCATGGTGCCGATAAAACGTCCCGTTGGAGGGCCATCGGCCGAGTCTACCGTCCCGGAGGTACTGACGCTCTCGGTATATCCCGTTGCCCTGCCCTCCACAAACGGATTGATGTTGAAGACCCACGGTTTAAAAGGCATTCCAACACGGCCTGAAGTGTCAATTCGAGTGACCGGCTGCGGCTTAACGCTAGAGGTGTTTGTGCCAATCACGCCACTAAGATAGGTCATGTAAGAGTCAGAGGTGAATATCAGCCGATTGTCCAGTATCGGCTCTCCAATAATCCGGTACGAGGCCTCGGGGAGGCGTTCCACGTATTTTTTTTCCCGCATAGAATCGACCGTTGTGTCAAAGCTGTCCATCTGCTCGTTTACCGCGAACGTTATAGCGGAAGTTTCGTGCAACCTTCGCGCGTACAATACCGTTTCGCGGTCCTTTTCAGTTTTAAATTCATCTTCATAGAATTCCCGGAGAAACCCTGGATCGCTCAAATAAGAGTATTCCGCGTCCAAACGCCAGTCGTCCGGCAATTCCTGCCTGTGCCGCCAAAGAATTTTGCCTCGATTATCATCGTCAATAGGTATGTTATTAATATCATAGTCGCCCTTGTCGTTGAGGTAATAGGTATCGATAAAACCGGTGGTCGTGTTTTCTTTGTCATGATATCCAAAATTGAGTCCTCCCCCCGCCCCTCTCAGTGTCATGTAGTCTAGCTTTAACGTAAGAGTACTCCAATCTTTTTGCTTCCCGCCGGTAACGTCAAAGACGTCCCAATCTGTCCTGATAAACTTACCCAGCCGTGAAGAACCGCCCACCTCCCAATATTTCAAAAGCTCAGAGCCCTTCTCGACGTCAAGGGATATAAATGGAAAATAAGCCACGGGATATTTGTCAAAGTAAACAGTATTATGAGAGGAAGAAAAGACGTTATGGTTCTCCCTCTGTATCAATCTGATCTTTTGCCCTTCAAAATGATAGTGTGGATGGCCGTATCCACAGGTACTCATGGTACCGTTTTTAGCCTCGTACTGGCCCTTGCCCGTATGTATCACCTCTTCACCGGTAATGTAAACCGGCATATCTTCGGTGCCGGGGGCTTGCTTTTGTTTTTGCCGTGATGCTCCATCGCCCGCAGGAGCCGGTGGATTTTTAGATGGCTCTATAACGGTTTTCATCTGGGTATTGATATAAATACCCTTGTCTTCCGCTATGTTCTCAAATATCTGGTCTGCAATCTGAACGTCTTTTTTGTGGTGCATCGTTACGTTTCCCTCAGCGTAAACCTCGCTCAGGAGCAATTCTGATTTCTTCTGCCCGCCCGATTCTTTTTCATTGAAGTATAAAATAACGCTATCGGCGTCAACGGTTAAATCACCTTTTTTGATTTTTACATTTCCAATAGCCACCACAATACGCCGGCTTCCTTCTTTCCACGAATCAATGCTGTCCGCTATAACGTCAATTAATTCACCTTTTGAGGATGACCCAGCCTTTAAGCCCTGTGGAGACATCACCGTGGACAAATACTCCTCTTTTTCCATGGAACGAATCGCTTCGCCGCGAAGGAGGACATCCAACTCCTTTGCCGTTTCAAGGGTCTCTATTGGTTGTATCGGGCAATCGATGACCACGCCTGTCATCGTTTCAGACCTTAAATATACCTGGGCATATTTTTCATAGTTCGTATCCTGGAAGATGGTTACATTGCCTTCGCAATACATTTCAACCGTTGCCTCGGTATGCTGTAATGCCTCTTCCTCGTGGAACCAGCAAACAATGGTATCGGCAACAATCTGAAATGCGCCTTGCGTTATCTTTGCTTCGTCGCTTGCGACAAACACCCGAATGCCATCCTTTTCCCAGGTGCTTATGTTATTCGCCTTTAGGGAAAAAGGGCGCTGGGCAATATTTTTTTCCGACAGCAGCCTGTCCGCATAAGCAGAACCTGCAAGGATAAACGACACCATCAAAACGATTAAAACACGTGTTATTCGCATGGGAAAGAATCCGAAATGTCTTGTATCCATCATGGGTAATTTACCTCTTCCGGCTCATCCGGTGTAAGTTGATTGGGCGGTGGGGAACGGTTATCTATGGTGCCGGCTTAAAAAAACTTTTTTACGTGGCTGATCACAAAATCCTGCTCCTCCTGAGTAATCTCAGGGAAAATCGGCAGAGCCAACACCTCGTTCGCAGCCCTTTCCGACTCGGGGAAATCCCCCTTCTTATACCCCAAATACTCAAAACACTGTTGTAAATGAAGAGGAACCGGATAATAAATAGCAGAGTCAATCCCCTGTTGTCCAAGGTAGCTCCGCAGGGCGTCTCTCTTTGAGACGGCAATCACATATTGATGGAATATATGGGTATTGTAAGACGCTATGGCAGGCAACCGAATGGGTAACCCCTCTAAATGGGCGCTGTAATATGACGCTACAAGTCTACGTTTTTCAGACCATTCGTCCAGGTACTTCAGTTTTACGGACAGAATAGCGGCTTGCATGGCGTCTAACCTTCCATTAATGCCTATGTGGGAGTGATAATACCTCTGCTTTGATCCATGCACCCTTAAGAGGTTGGACATCTCGGCCAAAGAATCGTTATTGGTCGCTATCAGGCCGCCATCACCACAACCACCCAGATTCTTTGTAGGATAAAACGAAAAACAGCCCAAGTCCCCAAGCGTCCCCGCCTGGCCTCCCTTATAAACCGCCCCTATTGCCTGCGCCGCATCTTCAACAACCATCAGCTTGTGTTCACGCGCAACCAGAAGGATGGCATCCATGTCTGCGCATTGGCCATAAAGATGAACAGGCAAAATCACCTTCGTTTTTTCAGTAACCGCACCCGCAATCTTATTTACGTCAATATTATACGTCGAGGGGTCGATATCAACAAAGACAGGGACGGCCTCCAGCCTGGCAATAGAACTTCCCGTTGCATAAAAAGTAAATGGCGTGGTAATAACCTCGTCACCCCTTTTAACGCCGCAGGCCATCAATGCAATAAGGATAGCATCCGTGCCGGACGATACGCCGATAGCATGCTTCACACGGCAAAACTTCGCCATACTACGCTCAAAAGCTTCAACATAAGGGCCAAGGATGTATAACTGGCTGGAAATTACCTCCAAAACGGCCTTATCAATTTCATCACGGATACTTTCATATTGCCGCTTCAAATCCAGAGAGGCTATCTTCATCAGGGCAATTTATTCCAATCATTTTCCAAAAGCATTAATTCGTAAGTTTGCTACACTACTGTATTTGCAACATTAATTAACGACATTATATTTCCTTAGCAAGGATTTGTCAATGAAAAAAGAGGCTTGAAAACGCCACCATCAGCCACCCCTCTATCGGCGACCCCCTTTAAATCAGGCATTTGGCAACCGGCATCATTAATTATTCAAAACCGGTACTTCCCGATAATCCCCTGCGGCCGTTTGACCATGAGGATTATTAACAGCAAACCATAAATCATCTGCC
>CAYHFB010000351.1:0-4619 GCA_964355695.1 uncultured candidatus Brocadiaceae bacterium | reverse complement strand
TTGTTGTATGCGTGGGACATAACTACTTCTCCAACCAAGTTGTGCCATAATAGGTGCTTGCAGTGGTTTCTTTGAGGTGTCCGGCGAGACGGCAAGCAAGCTCAATAGTTTTTCGCCGTGTTTCGTGGGCGGGTATCTCGCGCTGATCAGTAAACAGGCCGTCTTTTTGTGCATATACCATTGTTGTTGCGTTAGACAAGTCAAACAAACGCTTGGCCAGGAAATGATCAGTGAAGCCGCCTTCGGCCAATATCCGGACAAAGCTCGCTTGAACAGCAGGTTCTCGAAGCATTTGCGTTGCTTGCGATACAGCCGTTTTAGGGCTTAAATCAAGCGTAGGTGCAATAGCACTAATCGCCTTGCCCTGAATCAATCCTTTTATAAGTTTTTGCCTCCGTAGATGCGATTGCATTCGGGTTTTTGGTGCATGAGTCTTCGGCTGACGTCCACCGGCTTTTTTCATTTTACTTTCCATACACGGATATTACCACAAAATCCCAGCATTTTCAAGGCTTCCCGCGCTAATCAAACGAAGGTTTCAAACCAGAGACAATCCTGACACAAACACACAAAGAGAAATAGAAACAGATAAAGACAAACAAAGAGAATTACCCTTGACATTCCGACCGAATAAGGTATAACGAAATTACAAAATATACAAAAGGGATAGGTTGACGAACCGAAAAGCCGGGACCTTGACGGCCTGACTTTCAAGGTTTATCTGAAGGGGGTAACATGACTGCCAAGAAAATATCCAAAAAAGAGAAAAACGAAAGCAAATTATACAGGCTTTGGTGGGAATACCTGAAACGAAACGATAAATACAAAGAATTTTGTGATTTTATACGTGAGAGAAAAAAGAAATGTTCGGAAAAAAGATGTTACGGTTTGCGTTTAAAGCATGAAACTTTTCAAGAAATTCTGGAATTCTTTGTAGTTTCTAAGTATATAATTCCAGTTAAGAATAATGCATGTTTAAAGGATGAGAAGCTGCCCGATAATGTAGTTTATTTAGATGAAATATTTAGCGAAATCAGAGCTTTTGTTGAAGCAAATAAGCATATAGCTAAGAACTATTTAATATTTGGGGATGTCCATACCGATTCTTTTGAGCTTTGGTTGAATACTTACAAAAAACAACTGGAAGGCAAGCTTGGTAAAGGGGTAGAATTCTACAATCCAAAAAAAGATATTGATTTAATTACAGCACGTTTAGAAGCTTATGGTGAGTGCAAACCTAGCCTCAATGCAATCCTTGAGTGTTTTACTGCCAGTTGGGATGGTAGCTGGAAAAGCATCCGTAACGGTTATATTTGTCTCAATATTGACCTGTCCGTAGCTAATACAACAGAGAATTTATTAAAACAAATTGGTAAGATTATAAAAGAAAAGAGATGCGAGCCTGATATGCGTTTATTGAAAGCTAACTCGAACTTACAACCGTCTTCAAACACCAAAATTAAAGACAATTATGTACGGCTTGATGAGCTTGCGAGATATTTGCAGGTTTTTGATTTACATACTGGTTATGGCGGTGAAAAGTTAAAGATGACTGATATTATCAAGAGAGTTAAACCAAAGGTAAACAACAAAGATGTAAATGTTCAACGTGCATTTTACCAAGATTCAGAAAGGGCTAAAAAAATTATCAAGAATGTTGGATTGGGTGTTTTCCCGGGAGAATACCAACCAGGAGGAACGAAAGAACTGAAAACAAAAACTTAGACTTTCTTTTTCACTGAAAACAAAAAATAGTATTTTCTCTCTCTTAGAAATACAAAATAATTAGCGGTATATATAGGTCACGATAAACAAGTGTTGTCGTGGCCTTTTTTTATTTCAAGGAGAAAACGAATGTTGCCAAGTAAAAATTACAACCTGATTATGCCGTTTGAAACATATCAATCACTTAAAAAGTTGTCGATGAGACTTGAAAAACCGATTGCCGCAATTGTCCGGCAGGCAATTGATTTCGTTTTACAAAATGCAAATTCATGGAAGCCGGAAACCGGGGAATAACGCTTATGAAAAATGCACGCAAATTACTTCGAAAGCTTTTAGCTGCATATCGGAACGAACTTGTCGAAAAACCTTACACAGATGAACGCTCACGGCTTGTTGATATTTCCACTGTCCTTATGGAGGAAATCGGAAATGCAAGGCGTTGATGCGGCACGGCACTACCTTCTGGAGGGGTATTCGACAATTCCCATGAGTCCTGAGAACAAAAAGCCGCTGGTCAAATGGACAGGGTTTCAAAACCGGCTACCGACTGATGACGAAATCAATGGCTGGTGGCAAAAGCATCCGTCTGCAATGGTAGGACTCGTTACGGGCAATCTTTCGGGGATCGCTGTTGTGGATTGCGACGATGCACAGGCTATCCAAACCATACAGGGATACTTGCCGGAGAATTATATCTGTCCTATAGCAACAACACCGAGAGGCGGGCGGCACTTCTATTTCGAGTATCCGAAGGACGGCATTCAGACCGTGGCGGGAATCATGTCACACTGTGACGTACGGGGGCAAGGGGGCGTCATAGTTGCCCCGCCATCGCTAAACAGCACAGGTAAGTCGTACGCATGGATACACGGTCGGGAGCTTCGTAGGAACGCATTGACTGAGATGCCTGCATTGCTAGCGTGCGCCCTCAAAGGCGCATATATAAACAAACGTACTTTATATAGGGATATCTCTAATTGTGACCGGACAGGTTCGAGCGTGACAGCGACGCCCCCCCTCTTTTCCGAAGGGTGCCGGGACAATGATTTGTTTACACTTGCCAATTTCCTTGTGAAATCAGGCATGAGCGAGGCAGATATCCGCAGACACCTTGAATTTATTGCGCATTCATGGGGTGAACACGATGAAACATGGATAAATGCTAAGCTACAGAGCGCGTTGAAAAGACAAAGCGAGCGCACAAAATCGCTTTCGGAGGAAATAAAAGAGTATGTTCTGTCCACAGAAGGGCGTTTTCTGTCCACAGATGTCCACAGAAACCTGGACGTGTCCACACGTGTCCACAAGAAGAATTGTTCGGAAATTTTAAGGCGGTTGATTACCGCCGGGGTTATCGAACGATGCGGCGATACTGACGGGGTTTTTCGCAGGGTGCAACGGGATTATGAATCTATGAATTTGAATGCCGTGCAATTAAACCCGTTGGAAATTGAATGGCCGTTTGATATCCATGAGAAGGTTTACATGTTGCCAAAATCTGTGGGCATTGTCGCAGGTGAAACGAATGCGGGCAAGACAGCCTTTTGCTTGAACTTTGCATATCTCAACAAGGAGCGCATGAAGGTGCGATACCTTACCTCTGAAATGGGGTGCCAAGAAATTCGTGACCGGATTTCCAAAATGGGTGAACCTATTGAGAAATGGAAACCAATTGAATTCATTGAGCGGGCGAACCAATTTGCAGACTTGGTTTTACCTGATGGAATTACTGTGATTGATTATCTCGAAAAAGCTGAAAACTTTTATGAAATCGGCAAGGATATTAAGGCTATTTTCGATAAGCTAAAAACAGGCTTTTGCCTGATAGCTTTACAAAAAAAGACCGGCGCAGATTTTGGCAGGGGCGGTGACTTCAGTGCGGAAAAGGCGCGCTTATACCTCACCATGGCACCCGGTAAAATTAAAAAGGCTAAGAATTGGTTGAAGTCTGACGAAAACCCCAACGAACTGGAGTGTAATTTCCAGCTTGTCAGCGGTATCAAGTTTAAGCAAACATCTGGGTGGATAAAATCGGAACGTTAATCAGGAGAAATATTTTTTAAGGAAGGAATAAAAAATGAGCGAGTTAAAAACGATTGAAATTGTTGGTAGCCTTATGAATGTCAAGCAAACAGCAGAATATCTTGGAGTGCCAGTTTCCACAATTTACGCCTATTCGATGCGTTCGAAAATACCCCACTTGCACGTGGGAAAGCTTTTGCGCTTCAGAAAGTCCGATATTGATGGCTGGCTTTCTGAAGGCGGGTGCGATGGTTCAGGGATTGAGAGTTAAACCATGATTACCGGATGCTTAAAGAGTCCGATTACAAGAATGGGCGGGAAAGCCTTTTTGTCTCAATGGCTGGCCGGAAAGATACCACCTCACAAGGTCTATGTTGAATCATTTTGCGGTGCAGGGCATTTACTCTTTGGGAAGCGGCCTTCAGCGGTTGAAGTCTTGAACGACATAGACGGCCATTTGACAGGTTTCTTCCAGACGATAAAAGACCGTGAAAAGAGGCTAAAGCTTATCGAAATGCTTCGATGTATGCCTTACAGCCGTTCGTTGTGGCAAGATATCCGTTCCAGATGGAAGGCCGGTGATATCCCAGAAGATGAAGCTGAGCGGATGTCATGGTGGTTTTATCTTAACAGGACATGCTTTGGGAGGGATCAGCAGCGCGGGGGCTTTGCAGTACCTTCCGTGACTGGCCGGAACCCGGCGCAAAGCTACTTCAATGCCATTGACGGTTTTGAGGGTATCGCCGGAAGGCTACGAGGTGTCACCGTTGAAAATCTTAACTTTGATGAATGTATCAGGCGGTATGATTCACCGGGAACCCTGTTTTACTGTGACCCGCCTTATTGTGGCAGTGAACATTACTACGAGCGAG
>CAYHFB010000350.1:0-4639 GCA_964355695.1 uncultured candidatus Brocadiaceae bacterium | reverse complement strand
CGTCCGGCTTTCTTTAGTTTGTTGGGCTTTGTTGTAAAACGGGAAATGGTACTAGTGCCCTGTCCTGCTAAAGCTTTCGGAATGCACCCCCAAAGGGGCATGAGCTAATAATCGCTGGACATTTATACGCCCAAACAATATATTGTTGTATTTAATCTCCCAAGGGGGCAACAATGTCTGTCAGGTATAGTGTAACACTCACTCAAGAAGAACGGGACTACCTAGAGCCACTAACAAAGCTTGGTAAACACAGTTCTCGAAAATATGCCCATGCTAAAGTATTATTGTTGTGTGATACCTCGGATAACAGAATTATTCAAACGGTTCAATCTGTTGCCGATACTGTAGGTGTATCTTCGCGTACTGTAGAACATATAAAACAGAGATTTGTAGAAGAAGGTATAGAATCGGCACTCACACGCAAGCAAGCCAGCATGCCCCCTTGAGAGATCAAATTCGACGGTGCTTTCGAGGCCAGATTGATAGCTTTGGCATGTACTGAAGCTCCTGATGGGCGTTGCCGCTGGACGGTGCGATTACTTGCCGACAAAACGGTTGAGCTTAAGTATACGGAATCGATCTCAAAATCGACTGTGGGCAGTATTCTAAAAAAAACGAACTTAAGCCTCACCTGAGCAAATACTGGAAAATTCCACCGGATTGCAACGCTGCGTTTATATCGAATATGGAGGATGTTCTGGACGTTTACCAGCGTCCCTACGATCCGGCCTATCCTGTTGTATGCATGGATGAGCCCCCCAAGCAACTTATTGGGGAGGTAACACCTCCCCTTCCGGCCAAACCCAGTTCTGTTGAAAAGATTGACGCCGAATACGTACGCAAGGGCACTATCGAAATATTCATGGAAGTCGAACCTCTTGCAGGAAAACGGCACATCGCGGTCACCGAGCGTCGCACCAAGATTGATTGGGCGAAGCAGATCAAGGAAATGCTCGATGTCCGTTATCCGGATGCAATCAAGGTTCTTTTGGTTATGGACAACCTGAACACCCATACACCCGCATCACTTTACGAGGCGTTCCCGCCAGAGGAAGCAAGACGATTAGCGCAACGACTGGAGACAAAGCATGGCAGTTGGCTGAATATGGCCGAGATCGAGCTCCGCGTATTACAGGGGCAATGCCTCAACCGCCGAATCCCTGACATCGAGACCATACGAAGCGAGGTCGATGCCTGGCAGTTGGACAGGAATAATAGGATGAAAAAAATTGACTGGCAGTTCAAAACCGCTGATGCACGGATCAAACTGAAGAGACTTTATCCGAAGCTATAAACCGGACAGGGTATTAGTAGCCTTGCTTGATCAGGCTGCTATTTTATGGCAAGCGCGGGCGTTTGTGATTGATTCAATTAAGGGATAGCCTGACCAGCGACAAGGGCGCATTCCTGCTTGGAAGCTTTTCGTATACGCCGGTAAAAAGCCTTGAGAAACTCAATAGGAAGCCGCTGGACGTGTTCGGGGTGGCGCTGGCGTTAACGGGGCGGTTCAGAGAATTAGGTGTGTTCGTGACGGGCGGAAACAAGTTGCACCGTTAGGTAGCGGTCTGTAGTGTGTTACGGACAACGCATAAAACATAAAGAGTGAGCCTTGCCGTTTTTCAACACGGTGTTAATAATTGGTATGGTGTTTCCGGAATTCTCAATAATCAAGACCGCGTCGAACCGAAGAAAAATATCAACATGAATGCAAACTTACATTGCGACTTTAACAACAAACCCGATTTCAGCAACTTCGTGACCCGGAAATAAGGACACCCCACCCCCTATAACGAGGTGTAGTATTTTAATATCAATCGGGTGTTTTCGGGTGCTGATGCAAATTTTTAGAAAAAGGCTAAAAGTCGGTGATATGACAGTAAAAAAGCTTTAAAAACTTATCCGGGGTGTCGCACGGGAATTTCTTGACCCTGATTATGGCCTCGAATTAAGACCGTAAATAGAAGCAGAGTTAAGAGAAATCTTTAAAGCTAAAGCTGAAGGGGAAGGGCATTACTTGGATACGGTAGCAAAATAATTAGGGCTTGAGTAAATACAGCATAATCATTCTATCAAACAATTTATTTTAATATGGAATATTTATCTTCAAAACGATATATTTGTCGTAGAATCTATTACAAATAGGAATTATTGTATTGGCATGGAAGGTAGAGTCGTCTCGTTTTTTTGAATCAAGATTTGAAAGATTTAAGAAAAAGCATCCTGCTGAGGCTCAGGCTGTTTTGAACAATCCCGATACTTACATTGTTGCATTGAACGACGGTACAAATCCGCTGAATATAAAAGCCGGCTTTGTCCACCACGAGCCAGATGGCATTAAAGCAATCGATCAAAGGGGTGGAAAAGGTCGTTTAATGCAGACGAGGCTTTATATTTATCCGGATGCTAATACAAAAACGGTACAGGTAATTTCTATAGGTGACAAGACAGACCAAAATAGTGATATTCAGGAATGTAGGAAATATATTAAACCACTCAAACAAAAGGAAAGAAGAGGGTGAGGTTGTGGGAAAACAATATGATAATGTAATTGAAATGGTAAAAGATATATCGAAAGACAGTGAATTTAATAAGTCCTTAGAAAAAGAAATTAAAACCAGACAAATATCAAAGACTTTGTTTGCTATGAGGTGCAAGAGTGGCTTAACGCAGTCACAGATAGCCGGGAAAATTAAGTGTTCTCAGGGACGGGTATCTAAAATAGAGAATTCGTATGATATAGAACTAACTATCAAAGACCTCGTTGATTATTGCTCCGTACTGGACATGCGGTTGGACATAGGATTTTCAAGCATAGGACTGACGTTGGCAGATAGGGTAAAATTCCACTATTATAAGATTAGAGAACTATTAGACAAGATATTAAGTTTGGCAAAGGGTGATAAAACGATTGAGATAGGAGCGGAAAATTTTGCAAAAGAAGCCTTTGTGAATATTTCGGTTGGTTTGCTGGAATGCCTTCGGAATGCCAAATTGGAAAAAAACGATGAGTCCCCCATTTATGTTTCAGAGCCGATGAATCTTGAAGAGGATAAGGATTTAGTTAAAAAAGATTGAATATAACCAATTGTTAGGTTGACAAACCAGTCCACCTTATAATGTGTATGTTGTTTGTCCGAAAAGGTTCCAAAGTATCCCGACGACCCCGCTATGCCGGTTTAATACAAGCGGGTTATCCCTCCTCCGGCGGTAATAGGTATGGCATACCCTGAATTCTCTCTATTTGTGCCTAATCGTCAAGACCTGTCATTTTTGTTTTCCTTTCTTTCTAAGCTATGAGCAATTAAAAGCGGAATAATGGTTGAAATAACACCGAAAGCCAAAGTCCAAAGTCTTACTATTTGAGGGATTCGTAAATTGGGCTACTATATAACTGCGCATAAATAAACAGACATTGTGATCAGCAAAACTGCGCCACTAAAGGGATAATCAACTCAGGATTATTTTGCATGGTATCGAAGGTGTGAGTTAGCGCGGCGCAGAGGTCGGTTTCAGTTTCATGATACCGATTATGGGTTGCTTGTTTGCGTGTATATTTCCAGAGCTTTTCCTGCGCGTTAAAGTCTGGATAATAAGGTGGTAAATTAAACACTTCCATGTATTTCCGGTTTTTAGAGAACCATTCGTACGTGGTGGGATGCTTGTGGTATGACGCATTGTCCTGGATCAGGTAAATGCGGTGGCCTCGCCTGAAAAAGAACTTTGTCATATCCTCCAGGAACTCAACGTAGGTGTCATGATTGAATTGGGCTTCCCTGCGGCGGAATAAAGATTGTCCGGTAAGCACAGCTACCGCTCCGAATATTTTCTGGGTATTGCGTTGCCCGCCGGACAAAACTTCTGGCTGAACATGTCGAGGCGCCCATGTGGCGTGCAGTGTCGGACTTTGGTGGAACGACGCTTCGTCTTCAAAAACAATCAGCGCTTTTTCTTCAGCGGCTTTTTTTTTAATGTGGGGTAAGTGTACCGGGTCCACTTGTTACGAGCCACAGGATCGGCTTTCACTAATCTATAGGTTGGGCGCTGGAAAGAAATCCCAATCTGCTTCAAGAGCTTCCGCACATGCCCCGGATGATATTCGAGGCCAAACTCGTTTTCGATTGCCTTTGCAATGATTACGGATGTCCACACACCAGTATCATAGCCATAAGCGATGGGGCCGCTCTCAACAATATCAAGAAGCCTTTCTTTTTCATCTGGACTCAGTCCGGCTGGTCGCCCACAGCGGTGTCCCTCTAATAAACCGTCAATTCCGTATTGATTCCACGTGCGAATCCATGCTGGAACATTGGTGCGGTTTACTTTTAAAATCTCCGCAACGTCTCCGGGTGGGCGGCCTTCCAGGTTAAGAATAACCGCATGCAATCGCGTTGCCGTTCGATATGCAGAATCTTTTTGAGCTAATTTCTTCAACGCGACTAACTTCTTGATTGTTTGCTGATTCCCCTTTGCTTTCAATGCTTGCATAAGACCTCCGTTTTGTAATGTATTATTATTTATACGCACTAGAGGCCATAATGTAACCCTTTTTTATTTCGTTGTCAATATTCATTTCCATGCAAGTACCGTGGAATATGGCTTGCAGAGAAGTGATGTCTGTTTAATTATACGCAGTTATATA
>CAYHFB010000349.1:0-4655 GCA_964355695.1 uncultured candidatus Brocadiaceae bacterium | reverse complement strand
GGTTGTCAATGGCTTACAGGATTATGTCAATTCAGGGCTTATGCCTTTCTTTGCGTTCTTTGCGGCTTTGCGTGAGACAGACCTGAGTAGTTACCTTACCGTTGTACACTATGAAAAACGAGCATAAAAAACAAGAAGTTGATGGATTGTAGTACAGATTGCACCGATTTTATAAATAACCGAATAGACATGAACCC
This sequence comes from uncultured candidatus Brocadiaceae bacterium, assembly GCA_964355695.1. GTDB lineage: Bacteria > Planctomycetota > Brocadiia > Brocadiales > Brocadiaceae > JACVXV01. The sequence continues at coordinate 4,458 of CAYHFB010000349.1, read as the reverse complement.
CAAACGTGAGGACGCATGAATTATTTTAAAGAATTCCCCTTTATAAAAGAGGATGTACATGCAAGGTCACTTGCCTTCTTTTTCCAGGACAAGTTGATGGGAGTTGACCGGAAAATGATTGATGAGTTAAGGCGGGTTGCCGTTACAGAGAAAAAGAATGCGCGGCTGTGTGTTCACACATCGCCCGATGACGATCTGCATAATATGATAATTTGCCAGCATAAAGGGACGTATATCAGGCCGCACAAGCACGCAGCAAAATCTGAGGGAATCCATCTCATAGAAGGCAAACTCACGTCGGTAGTCTTCGACGATGCCGGAAGCGTGCTCAAAAAAGTCAACATGGCTCCCAATACGGTATTTGCCGTCAGAACGGAAAAAAACTTTTATCACACGTACATACCAACCAGCGAATACGTTATTTATCATGAAAGCAAGCCAGGCCCTTTTATCAGAGAAGGCGATAGCATAATTGCGCCCTGGTCGTTGGATGAAACCAGTGAAAATGTGGCACATTTTATAAATACACTCATTTCACAGAACGGATAAAAATGAATCTCCTTATCGTTGGCGCTTCGGGTTTTATCGGCAGCCATATTTTCCGCCATGCACAGGACGGCGGAACAAACACAATCGGCACCCGTTTTTCAGCCTCAAAACAAAATTTGACAACGTTTGACCTTTCCAAAGATTCCATTAGTAACGTTTTGCCGGACGGCTTTTCATCCGCGGAAACACCTGCCTGCGCCGTCATCTGCTCCGCCATCACCAAAATTGACCTCTGCGCCAAAGATAGAGAGCATAGCTATAATTTCAACGTAAGGCACACCATCCGGCTCATAGATGAACTGGTTAAAAAATTCGTCAAAATAGTCTTTTTATCAAGTGAGGCGGTGTATGACGGGGATATTGGCTATTATAGTGAAAATGACCCGCCAACGCCTGTTAACGAATACGGCAGACAAAAATTGGAAGTGGAAAAGTACCTCCTGCTGCATCACCCGGATAGTTTGATTTTCCGGTTAAGCGTAATCGTAGGCGATAGCCCCGGCGAACCGCACCTGTTCTCAGATTGGTCTAAGTTAATACAACGCCGTAAACCGATTGCATGTATACAAGGACAGGTCTTTTCTCCCACGTTTGTGGATGACGTTGCTTGCGGCATTCTCCTGGGTTTGAAGAATAATTTGTCGGGATTGTACCATCTGTCGAATAAGGAATTCTTTGCCAGGGAGGAACTCGCCAGGCAATTTGTTTATCAGTTTGACCGGCTTATTGAAAAAACCGGCACGGAAGTGGTTTCCATAGCGGAAAGCGAGTTTGGATTTCTCGATAGAAGGCAGTTAAAAACCTACTTAAACAACTCCCTGTTTGAAAAGGCAACAAACATGCGCTTCACTTCTATGAAAGAGGTGATGGTGAATTTTCTCGGTAAATTAATCAAGGGTGTGTAAATGATCGAACGGAATTATAGAGAAAACGACTCTGGCATTTACCTAACCATCGCCATTACCTGCTATAACGAAGAAAAATACATCGTTAATTCAATCGACACCATCTTAAAGGCGTTGCGTCGCATGGATTTTTCCTACGAAGTAATCGTTATCGACGATGCTTCCAGGGATAATTCCGTTCAAAAGATACAACAATACATTGAGGCACATCCCGACAGCGCCCTTATTTTACAGGCAAACAAAAAGAACTACGGATGGGCGCATAATTACGTGGAAGGCGCATTTCTGGGTCACGGCAAGTATTATAAGATATGCGTGGGCGACAACGCCCAACCGGAGGATGCGCTTGTGGATATATTCAATCAAATCGGCAAGGCAGACATCATCATTACCTATCCCGACCAAAGCGGAATTGTCGGTAAAACCCTTTTTAGGAAATTGCTCTCAAGGCTGTTTACCTTTTTAGTCAACACGATTAGCGGGTATAATATCAGTTACTACAATGGATTACCGGTGCATGTAAGATATGATATCCTAAGATGGCACCCATTAAATTACGGGTTCGGTTTCCAGGCGGACATAATAACCTGCTTGCTTGACCAGGGGGCAAGTTATTTACAGATGCCCACCGCCCTGATTGACAGAAAAGGCGCTTCGTCCGGGGCGCTAACCTTAAAAAACGCCCTTTCTGTCGTCCATACATTGCTTGAAATCGCCATGAGAAGACTGAAACGCACCTTATATCGCGGAAAGACGGCCAAACCCGTTGAAGTACCGCTTCAATAAAAAGCTGTTTATTACGTAGGGCAAGGCTTCAGCCTTACAACGGTCTTAACACGCACCCGGTGTTGCAACCCTGAAGGGTCGCCCTACACGATACGTTTAAATTATGAAACCAATCATTATCCCACAATCATACAATTACATCGCCGTCTTTTTATCCCTGTCCTGCAATCTCAGGTGCAGCTACTGCATTAATTATTTTGAGAAAGGCACGTTTGTAAAACAACATCTTTCGGGAAAAGACTGGATAAGAGGATTAAACAGACTTGTCTTAAGGGACGACCTTCCTATCTCACTCCAAGGCGGAGAACCAAGCCTGCACCGGGATTTTATTGAGATAGTGACCAACATAAAACCCGCGCTCAACATTGACGTATTAACCAACCTGCAATTCGACGAAAACGAATTTATGAAGAAGGTGCCTCCCGGCAGAATTAAAAGAAATTCTCCTTACGCCTCAATACGGGTCAGCTACCACCCCAAAACGATGAGCCTTGAACCCCTCGTCAAAAAAGTCCTGACCTTACAAAACAACGGCTATAGTGTCGGGATTTGGGGGGTAATGCACCCATCGCAGGAGGCGGAGGTATTGAGCGCACAGGCATACTGCGCCTCATTCGGCATAGATTTTCGCACAAAGGAGTTCCTCGGAGAACATGATGGAAAGATGTATGGCACCTTTCGCTATGAAGGGGCGTGTGACAAGAAATTCGAAAAACAAGTCTTATGCAAAACAACGGAACTTATCGTTGGAAGCAGTGGCGACGTGTACCGCTGCCACAGCGACCTGTACGAAGGGAGAAAACCCGTTGGAAACATTCTGGATGAAGATTTTGAGATAGAAGAAAAATTCCGTGAATGCAACGTCTTCGGACATTGCAACCCCTGTGATATCAAAGTAAAAACAAACAGATTCCAACAATTCGGACACACCTCAGTGGAGATCAAGTTCTAACGGAGCGAAACACTGGAACGGTTAAAATGAAGGGAATCCGCTCGTTACCAGTAACTTTAAACCAGTAGGGCGAACGGTGTCATTATTTCCGGGGGTGGATTTATGAGACTCTATCAGTTCCGGGTGGCTAATTTCTTTGCCTGGGTGCTGGTGTCAGAAGGTGTCCGGGCGGCGTGCTGGGTGTTGTGTGCGGTGGGATTAATGAGTATGTTTGCGCTTCCGCTCCTGAAAGCAATAAATGCCATACCCTATAAGGGTAATTGTAATCACAGAGACGAACAACAAGCTAAGTGTATCCATGTTTATTCCTTTCTAAGCCGGTAGGCAATAATAAAAAAGATTACTGATGCACACACACCAAATAGTATATGTATCCAAAGAAGTCCTTTTGGCGATAAGATCCACCGATTATAAGTCCTGCATAAGTGAGCTTTGCTAAATCATACAGGAATTTAACAACATCTTCTCTTTAGTTACTCTGTCATAGGCCACATTTTAACACGTAAATAAAGAATGCAAAAGGCAAAAACACACAAAAAGACTTGATAATGGTTTAACGGTACGGTAGTACGTACCAAAAGGAGAACACATGCGCTTTATCTCGAACGTTAAATACCTTTGCGTTATACTTACGCTGCTTGCATCGCTTGCTACTTACGGCGCTGAGCCGCCCACGGAACCCATCTTGCGCATAGACCCCGGCGAGCATACCGCGATTATTTGTCGCATCGCCGCCGACGAGCAGGGTCGCTATCTGGCCACCGCATCCGAAGACAAGACGGTGCGGCTGTGGGATTTAGCCTCCGGGCGGCTGCTCTCCACCCTGCGCCCGCCGCAGGGCTTGGGCGACGAGGGCAAGCTGTATGCCGTGGCGATGTCGCCGGATGGTGCCATCGTGGCGGCGGCGGGGTGGACGCAATTTAATAATGGTTCGGCAACCTCCCTCGCACAAGATGGCTATTCCATCTACCTGTTCGACCGCGCCACAGGCCGCCTGTTACGCCGCCTGCCCGGCTTGCCCAATGTCATTGCCCACCTCGCCTTTTCTCCCGACGGGCGCTATCTGGCGGCGACGCTGGGGGGCAAAAATGGCGTACGCGTTTTTGCCGCCGCCAGCGGGCAACTGCTGGCCGAAGACCGCGATTATGGCGGCCACAGTTACAGCGCCCACTTCAGCGACGCCAAGGGTGAGACACGGCTGCTGACCACCTCTAGGGATGGCCTGTTGCGTCTGTACCGCTTTGACGGCAACCGCCTCACCCTGCT
>CAYHFB010000348.1:0-4660 GCA_964355695.1 uncultured candidatus Brocadiaceae bacterium | reverse complement strand
CGGTAATTCAATGTTGTTTTAACCACAACCCGAACAAGCCTGAAGGGTACTTTTTTAAGTTCCCCTTTTTCCTGCAGAACCCGGGAAAATCCTATCAGGACTTCTCACCCTCGCCGAATACCTCCGCCGTGAAAACATAAAATTCCATCCCATCGTCTTTCCAGGCGTTTTCCGATAGCCCTGCCTTTTGGCAAAGATGGCGCAGTGTCTCGTTCCTATCCCAACCCTGCTCTGTGGCGACCTGGGGAAGAAATACGGCATTTGCGGAACCTTTGCGGATGAGGATGCCCTCTTTGCCAACTACAAACTCATCGGGGCCTTTTATCATTTTAGGCTGAGTCAGAACGGAAATCTCGATAGTAATGCCGGAAACCTCCCCGGCCTCAACCGGCTTGAACCGCAAATCATTTGTAGCTGCGTTTACGGTGTTTTCAATAACGCCCCGGAAGAGAGGTTCCCGTGGCGTGATGTGGCCGATACAGCCGCGCAACTCACCCCCTATTTTTAACGTCACAAAGACCCCGTATTTCTCCTTCAGACGGGGTGTGAGGGATGATTCGGGAGCAACAACCGGGCGAGCGCCGCCGTTTGCGGTGTGGGTCTTCAAGGTGTCTCTGGCCAGAGACAGGAGGAGGGATTTCTCCGGGTCGGTTAAAAATGATTGCTTACCGGTCGCATCTTTTGGCATCGCCGAATCCTCTGGTTTTTCTGCCGCAGGTCTTGTGAATAAAATGGACGCATAGCTAACGGAAGATGAGAAATTGTTGAGCTGACGGCCGGATGTATCATAATTGAGGATTTCTCCTTGTGCGTCGCCTGGCAGTAGTTTGAGGAGAAGGGCGATGGGTAAAATACCGCAAGCATTAATCTGTGAGTATTGCCGGTAAGCCCTTAATCCCTCAAAATCCTTAGCCAAAACCTTTTCGAAAAGGCCGTAGTCGTATTTGTGTATGTTTTTTTCTATGTCGTTTTTAAAGGGAAGGAACCCGTAGTTTTCACCATAATGAGTGAAATCGGAACTTGCCACGATTAATGTGCTGTCACTGATGAGTGGCTTGATGGCGTTGACGATTGGTTCAAAATCATCTTTCGTTAAAATGCAGACAATGAGCGGTATTATTTTAAAGTCTTTGAGTGTCATTTGCAAAAAGGGGAGTTGTGTTTCCAGGGAATGCTCTTCTTTGAAGGCGTTTTCGAAAGTCCCGAAAAGGTTGGAGGCCTTCAGTAATTGGTCACAAGCCTCCCGGTCTACGGGTATGAGGCCTAATGGCGTTTTGAAGTTCTTTGCGCTTGACACGGAAATGCCTTTAATCCTTTTTAGCCCCAATTGGTGTTTAAGGGCAAGGATGATAACCCTGTCAAATTTGCGGTCTTTTATGGCGTTGTACCCGTAGGCGGCCACTTGCCCCGAATATTGATACCCTGCATGGGGGGAAATGATGGCAATGGGCGTACCTTTTGGCGCTTGGCTGGGTACGTTTTTAAAGAATGCTGTTATTTGGTTTTTAAGGGCAGCTTCATCGCCCGGATAAAAACGCCCTGCCACCTGGGGTTCCCATACCTCCGGCGAGACTACTTCTTGTTCCGTTTGCGCAAATACTGCCGGGGCAATTAATGCGATAATAAAGAGGATGGTGGTGGATAGTAGTGTTTTCATAAGTAATTCCAATTCCTTAAAAATGTTTATTTGTGGTTTTGTACCTGATACTCGATACATGATGTTCGTATTCCAGTACCGTGCATCATGTTACAGGGAAATCAATGCTACCTTTTTCTTCAACAGCAATGCTGCACAGACCCCGTTACCTGTTACCAAATCCTTGCCGTGATAAATTTTGCCAGCGCCGCAGGAGGGGCTTTTGCTCTTCAGGTATGCCTTTTTTATGTTGAAAAGCGCGACGAGTTTTTCTGTTTCAAGGGCGCCCTTGATAAATTGAGCGGTGACGTCGCCCCCCGCCTCGTTAACAACGCTTGACCTTCCTGCCAACACGTCATCCCCGTCGCCGTCGGTTATCCATGCCCGGCTTCGCGGTGTAGGCAACCCACCAAGCTGCTCCGGACAAACGGGGATATAATAGGTGCCTTTCAGAGAAGACAGAAGCGCTTCATTTATCCTGCATTGTCCGTCAAATCTGCAATTGATACCTAAAAGACACGCGCTCACTAAGATCATGTTGGGATTCGGGGATTAAGTATTTTGAAAAAAATGATTATCGCCTCAATTTCAAAGCAATACAAGGCAAAAGTCAAGCAATACTCCACCGGTAGATTCTCATTGACAATACAGGATTTGTTTTTATAATAATGGGCTGTCATTGCAGCTTTTAAAGTGTTCCATCAGTTGGGGTAAAAAATGTCATCAGGGAGTGGGGAAATGCGCAAGCACGAAGGAATAGTCCGATATGCTTCTTTAATCACCATTGGAATAACGTCGGCGTTATTTATCACCTTGCCGTTCGTGTCCCTCCCCTTTTCCAGTTGCAACAAAACGTCCCACATTGAAAGCCACGCGCTCCATCAGAACATCGAAGAGGTTTGCCATACCGACGCAAAGGAAAATAAATGGGAGTATATTATCATACACCACAGTGCAACGGGAAAAGGAAGCGCCGCGGCCTTTGATAATTACCACCGGAACAAAAGGGGTTGGGAAAATGGTTTGGCCTATCACTTCGTAGTCGGAAACGGTACCTATTCAAAGGATGGTGAAATAGAGCCGTCCGGCCGCTGGGAAAGGCAAATTCACGGCGCACATGCGGGAAATGCGGAATACAACCGCGTGTCAATCGGCATTTGCCTGGTAGGAGACTTTGAAAATGGCGGCGCGCCTAGCCAGAACCAGTTTGAAGCAACGACAAAGCTGGTTCAGTTCCTTTCCAGGAAATACAGCATCCCCATGTCAAGGATCATCATGCATAAGCAGGTAGCCCACAAATGTACGGCTTGCCCTGGTAAGCATTTCCCCTTCGAAGAGATGAAAACAAGGCTGCTTCAAGTTGCCGCCAGGAAGGACAAACACACCAGAGAACTCTGATTGTGTTAATTCCTTATAAACATATATCTTGTGTATAGTTAAGCCTCAATAACAAACGGGAGAAAACGAAATGAATGCGTACAAAAAGTATATAGCCGAGTTGGTTGGTACGTTTGCGCTGGTCTTTATAGCGGCTGGTTCTTTATGCGCAGATTTTTCTTTGAGACAGACAGGTGCACAAGGGCTGGGCCTCCTCGGAACTTCTATCGCATACGGTGTCGTCGTTACCGCGGTCATTTATGCCATAAGCTATATATCCGGTTCACATGTTAATCCCGCCGTGACCATATCGTTTTGGCTCACAAAAAGGATGGAACCGAACACGGCGGTTATGTACATTGTTTCTCAAATTGCAGGCGCTTCCCTGGCTGGCCTTTCACTCAAGATACTCTTTCCCGATGCACTTCATACGCTCTATTTAGGCACATCCATGCTTGCGCCCGGTGTAACGCCTGCACGGGGAATATTTATGGAATTTATCATTACCTTCTTCCTGGTGTTTACTGTATACGGAACCCTGGTAGACCGGAGGGCATCCCCTGGATTTGCAGGTGTTGCCATCGGCCTGGTAGTTCTCTTCGGATCACTGATTGGCGGCACGATTAGTGGCGGGGCGGCCAATCCCGTGCGCGTGTTTGGCCCGGCCATTGCTTCAGGCCAGTTTGCCCATCATTATGTTTGGTGGATAGGACCAATCCTGGGTGGAATCGCAGCGGGTTTTGTTTACGACAAGGTATTTGCAGACAGCAAAAAATAAGGTACTCGTTTACCGCCGGACGCAAATGACGCAGTGAAATAAGCGGCAACAGTTAATCACCCATTATCTGTTGCCGTTTTTTATTGAGGTATTGCCATTGTTTACTATTGGAAACGTACTGAAGATTATCGGGCAGGAGAACAGCAAGTTTATCGAACCGATTGTTACTACTATCTCCAGAAAACAAACGCCATTCCACGTTTTGATTTCCTGCCTCCTGAGCCTTCGAACGAAAGACCAAACGACCCGCGACGCCTCCCATCGGCTCTTTGCCGTCGCAAACAACCCGCAAGAGATGCTCAGGATTGCGACGCCGGATATGGAAAAGCTCATCTATCCCGTTGGGTTCTACCGGACAAAGGCGGTGACGATTAAAGAGATTTGCGGAGAATTGATTAAAACGTATAAAAGTAAGGTTCCTGATGAGATTGATGAACTGCTGAAATTGAATGGCGTAGGACGTAAAACGGCGAACCTTGTCGTTACCCTCGGCTATCAGAAACCGGGGATATGTGTCGATACCCACGTCCACCGGATTACCAACCGATGGGGGTACGTCAAAACCAAAAACCCCTACGAAACCGAATTTGCCCTACGGGAAAAACTTCCACCCCAATATTGGCTTACAATCAACGACCTGCTGGTCACCTACGGCCAGAATGTCTGCGTCCCTGTTTCCCCCAAATGTTCGGTATGTCCGGTGCAAACGTATTGCCGCAAGGTTGGTGTAATGAGGCATAGATAACCGTTTGCGCAAAAGGGTAAAGGTGAAGGATATGATTACCCACAGGCTGGGGATAGCCGAGACGGCACGGGCTTCAAAGGTGGTAGCAAGGAAAGCAAAAACAGGGAAGAACTGGAACAGTTCC
>CAYHFB010000347.1:0-4675 GCA_964355695.1 uncultured candidatus Brocadiaceae bacterium | reverse complement strand
AGGAAGCCACCGGAAGCGTTCCGACAGGCATTGACGTGCAAAGGGTAGGGCGGCATCGGTATGCTTCGCGGTGTCGGCCAGGTGCTATTTTAGGGCAAGCGCGGGCGATAATTCAAATTAAGGGATAGGTTGGCCGACCGACAAGGCCGTTTTCCTGAACGGTTTTCCCTTGATTTTCTTTCAGGAGTCATTTTCAGGAGATGACAGCATGAAAGACATAATTGATGGGATAAAATATCTAAACGGCGAGATAAAAGACCTTGATGGTAAAATTGAAAAAGGTGAAGACCTTCGTCAAGAGCTAAAAGCAAGACGTGCTTTAAACCATATAGAAACCCGGAGATACAATCCCAAATTCCATAAAGACATAGTTGAAAACCAAGAACGTGAATTGGACGAAATTGACCTGCAAATACTTATCAATGAGGGACAATTATTAACCCATCAAAAGGAACGTGGGGAACATACATGGCACTTAAAAGAACTCAAACAGCGATGGCGTAAACAATCAGCGCAAGACACACCCGCAAACAAACCACAGGATAAACCACAAACACCAGGCGGGGCAACGGGGAACCCAACAGGGCAAGCCACGCCTGAAGCGCGGAACACTGAAAGCACGTCACAAAAGCAAAACAAGGCAAATGACGTTGCCCCCTTTCCGACACCTCCCGGCACACAATGGCATGAGGTTACGATAAGTATCATTGACAACGAAAATGTCAGAATAAGCGTAAAAGACAAAACCGAACGAAAGCATTATTTTGATATGGGATTTCGAAAAGGTAAGTCTAGCAAGCCTGTGGCATCGTGGGTTGTTCTTGGAGACCTTATTGAAAACGGATGTTTTAAGTATACAGCGATTAGCAAAAGTAAAGCAGAAAAGAGTATTGAGGATTTACGGAAACGCCTAAGAGCGTATTTCGGGATACAGGGCGACCCTATTTCTTTGAAAGATGGGTATAGACCTGTTTTTAAGCTTTACACGAATGAAAGCAGAAGCCAATCTGTTAAGGCCTTTTCAAACAGCGAAATACTTAGCGACAACGACGACGATTAACATAAGCTAAGTTTTATTAGGAAAAGAACGAAAAACCCTTGTTTACCGAAAATTCGGTGGCAGGGGTTTTTTTATTTGCAGATTTCTTAAATATATTTTCCACCATAAAACCCGCCATTTAAACCATTCCTAAGTCATTTCATCAAAATCCATGCTGCCGAAAAATCAATATTTCGCCGAAAATTCGGCCATAAACTATAGTAACGCTTTATTTTCATGTTCAAATATCAAAGGAATCAATATGACCGAACAATCTCTGACAGGCGAAAAGTTGTTAACAATGTCCCAGGTGGTGCAGACCTTGAATATCCCGAAGCATCGCCTGGTTTACCTTTTCGATTCCCGGAAGCTAAAGGCGGAAGAGTTTCTAAAATTGCCAAACGGTGAGCGGGTGTACCGTGAGTCCGACCTTGACAAGATAAAAAAGGCTTTGTTTGAGGTTGGCGCAAAATGAACACAGAACAAATTCTTAACCGATTAGACAAGTCAAAATTCTACCAAGAGTTTTGTCCCGTCCCTGAAGGTCAACGGCAAGCCGGAAGCCCTGGGGCAAGGAGGCACTGTGTCAGAGCGTAAGGTAAGTTTTTATGAGAATGTTAAGGATACAATAGGCAAGCAGGATTTGTGTTCAAACATTTTAGAAGGGATAAAAAGCGGTACATGGAAAGCGAGCGTTGAACGTTTACGCTCTATACAAGCTGAGACTGAACAAAAACTCTACAAAAATACCCTGCCATGTTTTACTGCATCGGGGATTTTTTCGACCCGTAAATCTGATTGCTTGGTGAAGCATAGTGGTTTTTTAGTTATTGATATTGATGCAAAAGACCTTTGGGAAACTAAAGAAACCCGAAAGGAACTGATTAAAGACCACTACACTTATTGTGTGTTCGCTTCCTGCCGAGGAAACGGGCTTGCCGTCGTTGTTCGGATAGACGGGACGAAACACTTAGAAAGTTTCAAATTCCTTGAAACGTATTATCGCGAAACCTACGGCCTTACGATAGACAAAAGCTGCAAAGATGTTGCGCGATTAAGATTTGTCTCATACGACCCAGACCTTTATTTAAACGAGGGGGCGACAGAGGTTGCGCCAGATTGTACGGAAGAGCCTACCTATGCAGGGACGAAAACGCAGATCATCAAGGCTATTATAAGAGACGGGGGGCTTGTGGGCGATGACAGTTACGAGTCCTGGTTAAAGATAGGTTTTGCAATCGCCAACACCTTTGGCGAGGCTGGGAGACAGCATTTTCACGCACTGAGCAAGGCTAGCCCACTATATAATGCGGACGAATGCGACAAAAAATACACCAGTTGCATTGAATCGAATCGCGGTTTGGTTGGCTTTGGAACGATAATCCACCTGGCCAAGAAATCAGGCATTTCCAGTGGTTTGTCAGCACTACAGCCCAAAGAATGTAAATACAAAATTAAAATATTGACCGTAACCGACATGCTTCGATATGAATCGCCTGAATATTTGATAAACCCATTTATATACAAAAATACAGTTAATTTGCTTCAATCCTTACCTGGCACTGGAAAAAGTGTTTTTGTGCTTTCTATCGCCGATGCCTTAACAGGCAACGAACCGCTTTGGGGACATTTTGACCAAGTTACAAAAGGGAAAGTTTTGATAGTTGATGAAGAAAATCCTGGGAGCATCCATAGGGATAGAATAGAGAAAATGGGTATACACAGGGATGCAGCAATTCATTTCATTCACTATCAAGGTGTCAAGGTAGACGTCCCAGGATGGCTTGAGTCCTTAATCAAGCATATCACCGATGAAAAGTATGTGTTGGTTATTTTTGATGCCTTAATAAGGTTGCACAATGCGAAAGAAAATGATTCCGATGAAATGTCAAAAGTTATGCGGGCTTTTCGTGAAATTGTACGGCGGGGGATCACCACGGTTTTGATAATTCATCATGAAAGGAAATCCAGGGACGGCGAAAAACGTGAACGGTCTAGAGGCAGCGGCGATATTGTTGGGGCAATCGATACGCAGCTTATACTTGAGGAAGGCAACACAACGGATGACGGAAAAGAACTAACCTTGCACCCGGGGAAAACGCGCTTGAAATCATTTTCACCAGTACGATTAATCCTTAATCCAGACACCCTGCATATTTCTTACAGAGGGTGTGTTGGAAGTAGCTCTAAAGAAAGCATTCAGGAACTTGTCGATTTTGTAGGGGACAATATTTATTGCTATGAAGAAATACAGGACGCTTTGCAAATACCAGGTAAGCAGCTACGCGCTATTATTAAAAAGGCACTTGGCAATGAGCTGATTTTAGATAGCACTTTAAAGCAAAGTCCTGAGTACAAAGGCTCACCCAAAAAACAATTTTACAAGGTAAGACAAAACCCTTTACTTTCCCACGTGGCAACGTTTCCCCCTATGGGGGGGGAAACGTGCCACATAGAGGAAAGCCGACCAAGTGAGCGCGAACTGCCTGGAAACGTGGAAACCCTTGATTTTGTTGAATGTGGCGACGTTTCCAAACATGGTTTGCCACGTGAAACATGGACGAAAAAGCATGTTTCCGAGGGTGCAAAAAAAGAGGGAGCCGGAAACATGGAAATTGCTCAGGAAAATGAAGAGAGAAAAGCCAGTCCAGACGACATAGAAGCTGAAATCCAGGAAGTTGAATTTGTGGAGGTCATTCGCAATGTATAAAGTAATCATCGACCTAACCCTAAAAGTTAACGGTGTCGTCGAAGTGTTTCCCGTGGGTTGCGTAATTAACCTGCCTGAAAAATCAGCGCATAAGCTTATCAAGCAGGGGAAAATAGTGCGAGAACCACAAGTAGTGAACAATGAGTATGATAATTATTTCCAGGCAGCCGTTTTGAAAGTCAGCCAGATTTACCAGGCCGGAACGATTGATGATGTCCGGCTGAAGTATCCTGAACGGTGGAAACAGTGTATCCAGATAGAAGGCATAATAAACGGTCAGTGGGATAAAAACCTTCAGGAATTTAAAAAGGCGGCGGATGACTGGAGTGATATTTACTCAGAGCTTGTGAAGCTTTTTAAACAAGATTACTAAATCCCAGGTGTGGAAATTCGGAGAACAATGGCAAAGCGAAATAATTATGAAAAAGTCAGATTTAATAATCATCCAGGATACGCGGGAGCAACTACCGTTGGTATTCACAGAGGCAACGGTTGAGATAGCCACGTTGCAAACTGGTGATTATTCGCTCAAGGGTTTTGAAGACAGGATTTGTATTGAGCGTAAGTCACTGGCAGACCTCTTGCAATCTCTTGGACAGGATCGTGACAGATTCATGCGCGAGGTGCAGCGGATGCGGGCGTACGAGTTTGCTGGGCTGGTTGTAGAATCGAACATGAGTACGCTTTACCTGGGTGAGTGGCGATCACAAATAACACCACAGTCGGTTATTGGTTCTCTACAAGCATTAAGCGCAAAATACGGGATACACATTTTCCTTGCAGGTAACAGGGCGCTGGCGGCAAAAACAGTTGAAGGTCTTTTGTACCATTTCTTAAGAAAACAATACGAGTTTTACGAGCGGCTGAAACCGCTATTAGGGTTATCCGAGTGAGATACGGCGCGTAGTAGGCAGCATTAAGGGTGC
>CAYHFB010000346.1:0-4679 GCA_964355695.1 uncultured candidatus Brocadiaceae bacterium | reverse complement strand
TTGCCCAGACCAGACTTGCACTGGTAAGAACTAATACACTTTCTCGGCGCTCTCATTTTAACTTCTCCGGCTTGTCGGGTCACTTGCTCGTCCATGGTCTTCCAACCACTTTCATTGATTTTGTCATATTCCACGTTAGGTACCTGGAATCCATACGACTTCCAGTGTTCACGCAGTTCGTCAGAAGAAATACCAAACTGTTTGTTCCGCTTTGCTATCATCTCCCGCTTCTTTTTCATGATAGCAGAAGACAATATCTGTAGAAAGCTGCTTTTTCACGCCTTCTGCCGACAGAAGGGACTTTATTGCTTCCCTATTTCTTTTACCGGAAGCTGGTATCAATTTATACTTCATCCTTCATAACCACTCGTAACAAGACGGGCGCAAACAACGTTGTTAAAGCAACAATGAAGACAACGATTGCATACATTAAATCATCAAAAATGCCGCACTTTTTCCCAACTTCAGCAAATATTAAACCCACTTCGCCCCTGGGTACCATCGCAATGCCCGTGGAGAGTTTTGTTCTTATGCTGCCTTTGACCCATATCCCGCTCACGATCTTCGTGGCAATGGCAACAAAGGCCAGAATCCCAGCCGTTTGCCAGAAGGCCAGTGACGTGAAATCTATTACCTTCAGATTGATTGACGCCCCGACTACGACGAAGAACACCGGGACAAATATCCCGATAATGGGCTTCATGTTTTCTTCTATTTTTACGGCAAGGCCGGGGCTGTAGTGTTCTATCGCCGAACCGAACGGGAGAAAGAATCGCCGCGCAAGCGCCACACCGGCGGCAAAGGAACCCAATATCCCCGGTGCTCCGATTTTATGCGCGACGAACGCAAGGGCAAGCACCAGGGAAACCATAATGGTCGGGATCATGCCGCCTGTTTTGCTGAATGACGACGCCTTTGATATTAAGGGGACAATGAGTTTTGTGATTATCGGGGCTAAGAGCAAAAAGATGGTGATGAAGCCGACTATTTTGCCGGTATCCATCACACAGATTTCTCCTTTAACGGCAAAATCGTACAGGGTTGCAAGGATGACTACGCCGATGATATCGTCAAGCACCGCGGCGCCGAGGACGATTTTTGCCGTTGTCGAGTGCTGTTTCTTTATGTCAACGAGCACGCGCACCGTTATGCCGATACTGGTGGCTACAATGGTGCCACCGACATAGAGCGAAACGATATTCGATAAATCAAGAAGGTATCTGCTTACACAATAGCCTGCAATTGCCGGGGCCACAACCCCTGTAATTGCCACTAAAAACGCTTGCACCCCCACTTTTGCCAGTTGGCCTAAATCCGTTTCCAACCCCACCTCGAACAGGAGGAGTAATATGCCGATCTCCGCCAGTAAATGGAGTGTCGCGTCAACTTTTAAAATCCCCAACAGACTGGGGCCTAAAATGATACCGGCGGTCACTTCTCCTAAAACGCCCGGCAAACGCAAGTACGTAAATAATTCCGCAAAGAACTTAGCGGATAACAGGATGATCAGGAACGTTAAAAAGAATTCGGCAACTTCCATCTTAAAGACTATCCTCCATTTTTTCCATGAGCGCTACGGGGAAGTTTGCTAAAATCTCAGCAACGGAGAATGCCGTTGTGTCCCCATATTTCCAGGTGTATACGATTTCACCGGTAAAGACGTTACGGTACGACGCACCCGGCGTTTCAAAGGGAACGGAAAGAAACAAGTCCGCCCACACTGCTTTCCCCACGGGCAACTCGTCCTGTTTTTGTACAAGCTTTGAAAAAAAACGCGGGGCGACTACAACCAGGGTGGCGGCCCCCGACTTTCTTGCAAACGCGCAAATATGGCGGCACCGCTCTCCTTTTATTTCAATGGGCAGGTAATCGCCCTTTTCAAACAAATCCCTGTGCGTTTTACGATAATTCAATGCCTTGTACGCGAGAAAGAGCTTGATGTATCCGTTCTCTCTCCGCGCGGTCAGTTCCCTGGCAAATTCCGGAAGCGGCTTTTCCCGTTCGCCCTTTTTGATATCCTCCAGCGCATTGATTCTGAGGGTGTAGTCTACTGGCCTGCGGTTGTCGGGGTCAACGAGGCTGAAATCCCACAACTCCGTGCCCTGGTAAAAGTCGGGGACGCCGGGCGAGGTGATTTTCAGGAGTGTTTGCGACAGGGAGTTGTACATGCCGTAATGGGATATCCTTTTTTGAAAGGTCTGAAATGCCTCGAAAAATTTGTTTCCACGGACGTTGTTTAAAATGGCGTCGATGAATTTCATGGTGGCGTCTTCATAGACGCCGTTGGGGTTTATCCAACTAGAGTTAACCTTGGCTTCGCGCAAGGCTTTGAGCATATAGTCTTTAATCCGTTTCCTGAATGCCTCGTGCGCGGGCGCGTCCATGACCTCAACCGGCCACACGCCAATGAGGGTTTGGTAAAGCAGGTATTCATCGTTAGCGTCGGGCACGGCCTGGCCTTCCACGGTCGCCTTGTGTTTTTTGTTCAGCCGCTTCCACCGCGCCAGTAGGTCTCTCCATTCATCGGGCATTTCGGAAAGGACGTTGATCCTTGCCCGTGCGTCCTCGCTACGTTTAGAGTCGTGGGTCGCGGTGGCAATGAGGGTGTAGGGCCAATTCTTGAGCCGTTCCTTGTTTTGCCCGTGAAAGGTTTCCCTCGTGACGCCAAATCTTTCCGGGTTGCCACCCACTTCATTGAGCGTAATCAGGCGGTTGTAGATGTAAAAGGATGTGTCCTCAATCCCTTTCGCGGTTACCGGGCCGGTAACCTGCTGGAATTTCATGACGAAGTTGAGCCATTCCCTTCTATCGGCTTCCCTGGAATTTTCAGGGTATTTCAGCAACAGGACATCCTTGAGGAAATCAAAGACGGATTCGCTCATGGCGGGGTTCTTCCTCTTGGCCTTTGTCACGGCGATATCAACGTACTTCCGGTCTCGCTCTGTCACGCCTGAAAGGTTTATGTACGTCCGGTAAATCGGGAAAAAGGCAATGACCTCCTTGATTGCGCCGGTAAGGCTGTTTAGGGTAAAGTCCCTTGTATGCCGGTTGCTTTCCGACAGCCAATTCAAGTAGTGTCCCAGCATGTTGATTTCTCCAGACATTACGGCTTCCATGATCAGCGTCTTCTTCTCGTACACAATGTCCTGGAAGTGGGGATTTGACAGAATACATTTTGCATAAATGTCGTCAAACGCCTTTGCGTGGGAGGTTTCAACGAAGAGGCCGTTTAGGGAGTTCATAAAGTCGTACCCGGTTGTGCCGTGGATGAGCCAGTCGTCGGGTATCTTCTCGCCTTTCATCAGGATTTTTTCACCAATGATGTAAAAAGGTTTGGCTTGCGGGTCGGCGGGCGGAATCCCATCGTATTGCTTTAACAGCTCCGCTTCTTTGGCGGCGGTTTCGGCGGAATCTCCCATACGGCCAAGTTGCTGGTAGAGAAAGCAGTTTCTCTGCAGCCGTTGAAAATACTCCGGCGGGTTATACAAGCCGTCAGGATGGTCAACCCGTAATCCCGTAACCTTTCCCTCCCGGATAAGCCTGAACACCAGCTTGTGGCCTTCATGAAAGACCATGGGGTTTTCCATGCGCACGGCAGCAAGTTCGTTAATGTCAAAAAACCTCCGGTAGTTTATTTCCTCGGTAGCCACGCTCCACTGGGAAAGCCGGTATATTTGCTGGTTGAGGAGGTTATCCAAAAGGTCGAAGCTTTCCGGTTTGTCCTTCACTCCGTTAAATATCTTTACGTTTTCATCAATGAACGACTTAACGCCGGGGCTTTCAGTATAGAGCGTTAGAAGGCGTTTTTTGATAATCTCCTTTTCACGGTACCGTTCACTAACCATGTCCGGATTCTTTTCCATAAAGGAAGGCAAATGATTGATTGCCGTAATGATACTTAAAAGCTCCTGTAATTGGGCGTTTTCGGAAGTAAGCGCGTTTTTTAGCTCGTCAATACGGTGTTGCAATACGTCAATATACGTTTTCGGCCGTATGGGGAGTTTGTGGCGGTAATAGGTGAGGAAGAACTCGCCCTTTTCGAATGTAAGCTGTAACTCCTGCTTTTCGAGGGTAATCCCGTACTGCGCGCCGAGGATAGGGATAAGTATTTTGTTTTTTAATTCTTTCTTTACCGGTTCCCAGTCAATATCAAAATAATCTGCGTAGAGGGAACATGGCCCATTCTCCAGGACGTCCATCCACCAGGCGTTATGCTTGCTGGTGATGCACATGTGGTTGGGAACGACGTCGAGAATCTGTCCCATGCCAAACTTCCTGAGTTCTTCCGTCATTGCCTGGTGTTCTTCCCCGGAGCCAACTTCGGGGTTCAGGGTATTATGGTCAACAATGTCATAGCCGTGAGAGCTGCCTTCCTGCGCCTTCAAATAGGGCGAAGCATAGATATCCGATACGCCGAGTTGGTTAAGATAGGGGATAATTCCTCTCGCGTCGGTAAATGTAAAACCGCCGTTGAATTGGAGCCGGTACGTGGATATGGGTATTCTCGGTTTTAAAGATTCGTCTGGCGTCATTTTTTACCTCTTTATGGATATTTTAGGAAAAGTTAGGGCATACAAGCATAAAGTGCCGTAAGCATGAAATATTCAAAACTATATAGTTTTTCTGCGAATATGTCGTTCCTACGGAACTAAGACCGTTTTTGTGTTTGTTTTCTACCA
>CAYHFB010000345.1:0-4702 GCA_964355695.1 uncultured candidatus Brocadiaceae bacterium | reverse complement strand
CATCTCATCGTAAAACCCCGTCGTCTGCAAGTCTTTCAAATTCTGTATCAGGTGCTGGTAGACGCTTTGCCAGTCCAGATTTACCCGGAACGCAAACATGGCGGCGTTCATATTGTCTGCAAGCACCTCTTTGGCATTCTGAAACCGTTTCCGCAATACATTGGTGTCGTAAATCTTATCGTACAAATACTGGAAACCGTCAATGATCTCCTGCAGTGACATGTTCTTGAGGATGTAGGTGAGGTGGTGCGACGTATAATACTTCCAATCCACCGGAAAATTCGTCCTGAAAAGCCTGCCGTCGTTGTTTAAACGGTGATATAGCGGCGTATTGATGAATGGGCATAAGATGCCGCAGGTCATAATATCAACGTGGGAATCAAGGACAAAATCGGCAACCTGTTTAAAGGTGTCCGGTTTATCGGCATCGTTCCCAAAGACCATCGTCCCCCACACTGCCAGGCCGTGCTTGCGGATGTTGGCGATGGCCTCGAAGTAGTTTTCTATGGATATGCGCAGGTTTACGTTCTTGTTCATCGTCTTCAGGGCTTCTTCGTTGATGGACTCAATGCCGATAAGCACGCCGACGCACCCGCTCTTCTTCATGTATTCAAGGGTCTCGTCGTCCTGATAGATGTTGAGCGAGGTAAAGCCAAACCAGTTTTGATAAATACCCCGATCCACCATCCCTTTGAAAAGCTCCCGCACCCGCTCGTTGGATTTTTTGCTGTGTCCGTAAAAATTCTCATCCGTCAGGATCAGGCCGCGGAATTGCCCCTTAATGGACTCAAACTCGTCCAGCACGTCCTCTACCGGCCTTTCCCGGTACTTTTTTCCCTGGAATTGCGGGACGGAGCAGAACTCACAACTGAACGGGCATCCGGCGGTGGTAATAATCCCGGAATAGCGGTACTTGTATTTGTCTTGCAGGAATTTCCTGTCGGGGCGCAGTCCGTGGTAAAGCTCCATGGGGGTCAGCACGCCGTCATACCGCTTTTGGAGCTGCCCCTTCTCGAAATCACTGATAATCTTTTCCCAGGTAGTAACGGCCTCCCGGGTCACCACGCAGTCCACGTACTTCACGGCCTCTTCCGGGAAGCTGGTGGCATGGATGCCGCCCATTATGACGGGTATGCCCCGCTTCCTGCACGCAGCCGCAATCTGATACGCCCGTTGCGCCTGGTAGCTGACGGCGGTGACGCCCACCAGGTCCGCTCCGCCGAAAGTAATATCGCCGGTGGCTTCATCCACGGCGGGTTCCTGGGTTTCGTCAATGATATCAACGTCCCAGTTTTTTGGGGTTAACACCTTAAGATAGCCAAGATTTACCGGCATTTGGTTTAATACGGATACATTTTCCTCCCCGACGTTTCCGATGGGGTGAGGATTAATCAACACAAGTTTTTTCATGAATATCCCTCTCTTGCATTCCTTCTACAGCAACTTAACCAATGCAGCTATAATTGCAATACTGACCGCCATCATTGCACCCAAACGAATAGTAAGGCGCAACTCCAGTTCTTTTACATCTCGCCTTAGTGTTATTTCCAGTTCTTTTAAATCTTGTTTTGTTGCTATACGTTCATCAATTAATTCTGCAATAGCCTCTGCGTGCACTTCTGCCTGCGCATCAGGAACTCCAGCTTCCTTAAGTTTCTTTGCAAACGCTAACGTATCAAAAGTTATAGTGTGTGCCATTACATGCCCCCCTCCATTTTACTCCAATATTATGTCAATCTACCTTGCAAGATTGAATCAGCCCGGGGCGCAACCGAGACGGTTACACTACCGGTTTGAATCCCCACACGTACATGCAAACTCCTGGGGGTTCACAATAAATAATCTGAACAAGTTTCGTTACGTTAAAGCCAGACACTGTCAGGGCTAAAGCCCCGGCAGACAAGACCGTCACTAACCCCAGCCTTCAGGCTGGGGTTAAGTAGGTATATGTCACACCAGGGCTTTAGCCCTGATGGCACAGTAACATGTTATTAACTGGCGTTTAACAGCAGCTACGCCACCCTGGTCACCAACAGCACCTCTGCTATCGCATAATCCTGGCAGTGGGATAGTGACACGGAGATAGAATGGATGTTTTTTTTGTCCGCCAGCTCTTTTACACTTCCGTACAAATTGAGATAGGGCCTGCCCGTTTCGTCATTGAGCGTCTCAATATCCGTCCACTTCATCGTCCCCGCCCATCCCGTTCCAAGCGCCTTGAACATGGCCTCTTTTGCGGCAAAGCGGGCAGCGAAGTGCTGGTATTTATTTTTTCTTCCGTTGCAGTAGGCGACCTCATTTTCCGTGTAGATTTTCTTTAAAAAACCTTCATTTGCAGAAAACAATCTTTCTATGCGTTTTATTTCAATAATATCAATGCCGACATACATAATGCAAATGGTCTTGGTTTTGATTAGGCTTGATTACCGTTGAATATGTCTTCATAAAGTCTGAGGAAAGGCTTGAAGCTTAGCAAGGCCTTGACCCACGAAAACATAAATGGTGGAGACGAGGGGAATCGAACCCCTGGCCTTCTCATTGCGAACGAGACGCTCTCCCATCTGAGCTACGTCCCCACTCATGTATTCTTTAATGAGCTACTAATGTAGTTGCTATTCGGCAGAAAGTTTCTACAACGTCTAAATTATATATTTCTCGCGTCAAATTGCAAAACAAATATTTGCTTTCCGGATACTTTCTGTTTGACAGACCGCATAACGCTTTGCTAATCTATCTCTCTATTTATATACCGTTCACGATTACCGAAGTGAAGCATCAAACCGATAAAAAGGGAAATACCGGAGGAGGTATTAATTTTAGATTATGATATACTTAATGCTTGGTCTTGCCCTTATCCTGGTTGCCGTACTCAGCTCTGCGACTTCTGGATTATGGGGAAAATATGCAGATGCAAAAATTATCAAGGTATTCCTTTTGCCCGGCAGCATCGTTCACGACCTTAGCCACGCACTCGTATGCCTTGTAACGGGAACAACCATTAAAGAGTTGAACTTGTTTGCGCTCAATGATTCTGAAATCAAGTATGACAAGCCGAAGATACCGGTGTTGTTCGACTTCCTGATCGTCGCCGCCCCTATTTTCGGCTGCGCCTTTTTTGTCTTTTTCATATCAATAATGCTTGATAATCCCATCAAGTTCAAGCAAACCGTTAATTATCAGTTTCACTTTTCACTGTATGGGTTACTCAATATCATAAAGTATATCTATCTTGCCGTTGTTGCAACATGCTACACCTTCCATAAGCAGTTTCATATCACCAATATAAGCCATATCTTCTTTTTGCTGACCGTTCTGGTTTTTTCTTTTTCCATGGCGCCCAAAAAAGAGGATATTAAGTTTTTGCTCCTTGGGTTTTTCGTCCTGGCGCTAACCTTTTTCTGTCTGGAAAGATTCGGCGTGCGCCTGTCGAAATATTCATGGTGGCGTTTTTGCATACATGACTTATGGGCAATAACCGTTCTGTCCCTCTGCGCGCTGGTCTTTTTGTTTTCCTCAACCCTGATTCTTATGGGGATCGTGGCGGGATACCGCAGCACCATCGGACGTAAAGGTTCTGGTGCCGGTAAAGGCGCGAAGGGCAAGGGCAAAGACGAGGGCGCGGGGAATAAGGGCGCCGCAAACAAAAGTGCAAGAAGATAATTCCGGCGTGATTTATTTCAGCAGTCTTTCCACCCCAATAGGGCTGCTCTTCGCGGCAAAAAATGCGCGTGGTGTGTGCCGGATTTCCTTTCCCCACGACACGGAAAACGGTTTCCTGCACGCCTTTTTCAAAAAAGCAGCAACGCCCATCGAAAGAAACGACGTCTCCCTACAGTATGAAATAGCCGCTCTAAGGGCATATTTCTCCGGCAAGCAAGTAACCTTCGACTTCCCCCTTGATATAAGCAGTGGAACCCCATTTCAAACGAAGGTGTGGAGGAAACTGCTGGATATCCCTTACGGAGAATGCCGGTCTTACCAGTGGGTTGCGGAGCAGATCGGGAGTCCCGGTGCGTCCAGGGCCGTAGGTTCCGCCAATCACAACAACCCCCTCCCCCCCATCATCCCCTGCCACAGGGTCATCGGTGCGGACGGGCAATTGACCGGCTACGCATCAGGACTGGCTATAAAAAAATGGTTGCTGGAAGAGGAGTTTCGGATTGCAGGCAAGGCGCTTGGGCCTTTTGACCCCCGGTTGCAGTAGCAAGGTTTTGTCGGTTTTGTAGCATTTCAAAGCCCTTACATGGATTTGAAGAGATAAAAAACGCCGTTACCTTGCTCCTTGGCGAAAACCGGGCGACCATAGCCGGTACTGTGCTGATTGAACTGATTCAGGGAACGAGAGCAGAGACTGGATATTCAGATTTTAATACTATACTACCATCGGGTATAAACGAAGTATTTTAAAATGCCCGAGTTAAGCCATATTCAATGGTTTTCTGCTATTTGCAGCACTTTCAATAGTTCAATCTATGCCCGTTCGAAGTATAAACCGAAGACTGCCGGAGTTGGACGAATACAGCCCCAGAGGGGCGGCCTGTTTGTAGAATAGAGAATCTAAACACCACAAAAGCTCCGTAGGAGCGACCTGTATTGGAAATTGAAAGTCAGGCCTGAAAGGCCGGCAGGACATAGCGGGGGGTGAAGCCCATAGGTGTTAAGTTAAGAAACACAACTCGAACGAATCAAGGAAATGGAGTGA
>CAYHFB010000344.1:0-4718 GCA_964355695.1 uncultured candidatus Brocadiaceae bacterium | reverse complement strand
CTTGGGAAATTACCTGAACCTCAACTTACCCACAGATTTTACTGAGGAGCCAAAACAATATGATTACCATTGGTAATCTTATTTACAATTAAAAATGCAAGTGTTTCCCAATTTGATCTACCTGTAAGGTGGATAATCTTTTTAGCCATACCTAATCTCCTCGTCTGCTATTTCTATCCTGTCGTGATTTTAAAAAATCACGAATTAGCATTGTTCCGTATACATAATCTACATAAAACGGGTGTGTACATAAATCGGGTGGAATTCAGAAACTTACAATCAGCAACAATATTAAATCTAAGGTTCTTGAATTTCTGGCCAACTTGGTTTGTTTATTTTCGCCCATCTATCTAATGCACGCCTTGCTGAATCACGCCCAACGTCTATTTCTAAAAGGTCGCAAACATCCTTCCATGAATTCAAATCACCCCTTTTGGATAATTCTGGAACATTTTTGACCCAGTCCGTCACAGATGGTGTGGGTGACTTACTTTTGTTAACGCTAAGTGCTGTGTTTCTAGCTTGATTTAGGGTTTCATTTTCATAACATTGAGTTTTGGATGCTATTAATTCTCTGAATCGTAGCTTAAGATAAAACTCGACTTCCTCATCTTTGAATTCAGTATCTATGGAATTTATATCGATGGAATCTTTAAAGGTGTTCCCAAATTTTGCTAATAAATAATCGGGATTATTTAGGAAAATTTGCCAGGCGTTATCTAATATTTTTTCCTTTTTGATAAGTTTTTCTAAATTCTCAATATTATTATAATCAATGGTTTTAAGCTTACTGGTTACTAACTCCTCAGAATCTTTTTCAAGGTCAATTTCCCAAATTATTCTTTCTTTTAAAGTAGTACCTTTTAAAAAAGTTCTAAATAATATCCAATTAATTCCATTGGTTAAAACCCCAAATTCGGTGCCTTCATTATAACAATATCTTGCTAATTGCTGGATTTCATTCTTTAAATCAACCGAAAGGTTTTTCGCCTCAACAAATAGAATTCTCGTTCCATTTTTAAATAAAGTATAATCAGGAATGTCCCTACCTTCGGTTTTTAAATTGGGGATTACAAACTTTGGGTTTGAAGTGTTCCAACCCAAGAAATTTAAGATAGGATTAATAAGGTGATCTCTTACTGCATATTCTCCATTCTCATATATTTTCCTGTTTTCGCTTACCTTGTCTAATGTTTCTTTTACCAAAGTATCCATAATATTGGCTCCTTTATTGTAATTGTTTCGGATAAAAACCGGGATAAATATTAATCATACAAGCGAATTTTTCTATTGCCTGTATGCTGTAATTAATACCGATGCTTCTTTGTCCATTATCATCCTCGTACCTGAATGTTTTTCGATTTTATCTGCCGTTCTTCTGAGTATTCTTGAAATCTCAAAACTCGTTTTCCTATCTAGGAAAAGTTGATTGCTTTTTTTGAGATACCTTGGGGTTAGCATCTCTTCCATAAGGGCTAATATCGTTGCGTCTAAACCTCTTCTACTTATTCGACTATAAGCATGTTTACTTATCTTCATTGCTTAATCTCCTTATTTCACATTCTTTTTCTAAATCTTTTACTTCATTTTCAAGCTTCTCTATTAAATTTGCAATCTTTTCGAGTCTTTTCAAATATTCCGCCTGTTTCTTACGATCGTTAGCAAAAGCCTTTTTGACAGCTTCTTCACCATTGGATACACCATCCCGAAGTCTAGTATTAATGCCTGAGTAAAACATCTGAATGAAGTCCATATCCCATTCATCATAGGACTGATCATGCTGTTGAAGAAGTTCACGGTCTGTTGCCCTGATCTTTCGTAGTACAGAAAGAACTTCTTCAAACCCCTCCCTTCTAGATTCAAGAAGAAATCTAATGATATTAAGGTGCCTTATGAAATTAGCCGGATAACGGGCTGGTATCCCTTTTTTCGATTCAATGGACTTTGGTAATTGTCCTATTTGTATATAATGTTTCATTGTATTTGGATTTATACGCCATTTCTTCTTTTCAAGCGCCTCAAAGACTTCTTTCAAAAGAATTCCCTGGCTATATTGTTGTTCTATTGCATGTAGTTCTTCTTTCGTAAAGTACATTTCTTTTTTATTGATTTCTTCATATTTAGCGCCCTCTATGAATGAATCAGCGAGAACATTCCTTCCAAATGTGTTAATACGTGGAATTTCCTCAAGTCTTATCTTTGTCACTCTTTGTTTTCTATCATTCATCGTATTTATCCTTATTAAAACACCTTCACACCGAATTATACCGCGACATGCAATACCGTATACTTATTACCCCTATATAATAATATACCGTAACATTATAGTCAATATGATTTTTAAAATATATTTTTCGCATACAATTTTATTAAATTCTTTTTATATTTCAGAGGGTAGGGCGGATTAGGGCGATTGTCTTGTATCGCCGCATACACCACTTACTTCTCAAATTCCTTTTTTATTGCGTCCTTTGCACCCTTGCGGTGTTATTATTTATAGTGGATGCTCTTCGCTTCATCCACTCTATCCACTGAATTGCCACAAATTGCAAAATATTCCATATCGTAATTCTGGAATTGGGTTAAGCGTCCAAGCTTGCCATAAAATATTTCTTAATGAATAAGGTAAAATATTAATGTATTGCAGTATTGTAAGGTTGATTTGAGTAAATCGAAACCCAACAACTTTCCGCAATAACCCGCAACGAAAAGAGCTTATTATGCCCTGAATCATTTGTACCATCAATGCCTGTTGCACTTCGTACGCAGACAAACGGAGCGACTTTCCGCATGCGGTTATGCACGGGCATTGGGAATGAGTTCCCATCGCAAGTAGCAATTGCAATCAATTGCCATGTGCAGACAAGCAATAATTACAGAGAACACTGGCGGAAACACTATATGAAAAAATCCAACCGCTACGATACTTCGCATCTTATAGAACATCAGTCTGAGCCTGGGTCACGCGGAACGGTTCTCAGGAACAAGCTCGGTATAACAAGCAAGCGTACAATGGACAGGCGTGAAAAGGTGGAACAAATACGAACGATGGAGGAGTTGATAGGTATTTTTGACATTGACCATCGTTTCACAGCTTCAGATATACGTAAAATTCATGGAATCTGGCTGGGTAGTATTTACGAATGGGCTGGGAAATACCGGCAGGTTGCGGTGAGCAAGAACGGTTTTCCCTTTGCATTTCCAGCACAAATTTGCAAATTGAGGGCTGAGTTTGAAAAAGGACCGCTCCATAAGTTTACTCCTTGCCGTTTTAAAACTCTTGAGGAAGTAATAAACGCTCTGGCTGTTGTCCATACGGAATTGGTTCTCATACATCCTTTCCGCGATGGTATGGGAGAATTGCAAGGATGTTGACTACATTAATGGCTCTGCAAGCGGGTTTGCCGCCTCTGGATTTCAGAAATATGATCGGACGGGGAAAGGAGGACTATATTAAAGCCATTCAGATGGGTATGGCGCAAAACTATAAGCCGATGGAAAAGATATTTGCGGCGGTTATTCGTAAGACGCTGCGGGTTCGTGAACAGAAATAACTTCTCTGAGTTTTTTCTCCATAGTTTTGGAAAGCCTGGGGTATTTTGTGAGAACGCCCTCAACCGCTGTAGAAGAGGACACGGATTGATAGAGCAGGGCTTTGCCAAGTAATGGGTCTCGTAGGTAAGGATTCGTCTTTTTCAATAAATTTTTAGGCATGGTTCACTTTATCCTATTATCTCAGTAATGCGAAAGATTTGAAAACAGCCTATTTACGAAGAGTAGTTAAAAAAGCACCCATATTACCCATTTCGTCTGACTCATTGCCAACCGAGGGAAAGGAGCGGTAGAGGTACGTTAGATATGATTTGCCCACATCTCCAAGATATCAGAACCTAAACTGTTTGTCAATTATTGATGGAGGGTAAAATTGCGAGTCTACCCAAATCATTCAAAAACTCCGGAATTGGTCACGTAGAATCAGCGAGACCATTTGCCGATCTGCAATAGCAACCCCTTTTAATCATAGAAAACCATTGTGTCTGGTCTCCATTTGACAACACGATTAAATAATTTGCACAGGAATTAATGAAAGGTTATACTATGCAAACTAAAACGGCCATCACCTGTAATCATATAATGGAGTTTGACCTTGAAAAACACCTTTAAATACTACATCGGCAATACCCTGAAAGAGAGCAACGCTGCGCTGGAGGTGCGAAATCCTTTTAATAACGACGTGGTGGGCGTTACCTTCCTGGCAAGCGAGGACGATGTCAATGACGCCATCCAATCCGCCGTCCGCGCCTTTGACGAAACCAAGAGGATGCCGGGTTTCCGCAGGGCGGAAATCCTGGAGAATATTAAAAACGCCCTCCAAAAAAGAAGCGAAGAGTTTGCGCGGCAGATAACCCTGGAATCAGGCAAACCGATTGCCGATGCACGGGTTGAGGTTGAAAGGGCTGCCGGGACGTTTCAACTGGCGGCAGAGGAATCCAAAAGGATGAACGGGGAATACCTGCCTTTAGACATCTCGGTGCGTTCACAAAACAGGACGGCCATTAATAAACGGTTTCCCATTGGCCCCATACTCGGCATCTCACCCTTTAATTTTCCTTTGAATCTGGTAGTTCACAAGGTGGCCCCCGCCATTGCGTCGGGAAATCCCATTATCATCAAGCCCGCAACAAAGACCCCTCTTACCGCCTTGCTGCTGGCTGAAG
>CAYHFB010000343.1:0-4729 GCA_964355695.1 uncultured candidatus Brocadiaceae bacterium | reverse complement strand
CAGGAAACCACACACAAAATGCCTGCGACAGTGTCTATCGCAACAATCATCAAACTTGAAGGTTTGAGCTACAAAAACATTTTACAACGGATGTTCACCTCTAAGAATATAGATGGCAAGGCTGTAAGCTGTTGCCCCTATTAGCATTATGCCCGTTTTATTGTTTTTTTCATAGTGACTACATGCAACTGTCTGCAAAAATTAAAGTTACGTGATTTTATAGTAACTCAGGAAAACCGGGGGAGTCAAGTAGTTTTCAACAAAATTGAAAAATATTAGTGACTACGTATTTATGGGTAAAACACTATCTTAGTGTTTGTATTTATTGATGTTACGTGAAATAGCCAGAGGTGAACTTCCGTTACAAAAAATGGGGAATGCACCCGAAACGAATAGCCTGCTGGAAGCCTGCGCCACTACAGCCATTTTGACGGCTGAGGCAACTCATTCAACTCCAGCATGGAACCCTGTGGCATGACTGTTTTCTCTATCGCCGTTTCGCTGTATTCTTCGGCGGTTTTTCTCTGTGCAAGAAATTGTATCTCAAATAGCCTTTTGTACAGGCCTCCCTGCTCCAGGAGGGCATGGTGTTTTCCCATTTCAGCAATGCGTCCCTCTTCCAGAACAACGATTAAATCCGCGTGCAGGATCGTTGAGAGCCGGTGTGCGATTACGAAGGTTGTACGGTCTTTTACCAGGTGGTAAATGGCGTTTTGGATGAGTTGTTCGGTTTCTGTGTCCACGGAAGACGTCGCCTCGTCCAGAATAAGCACCCGCGGATTGGCAAGGATGGCGCGGGCGATGGCTACACGCTGTTTTTGCCCGCCGGAAAGTTTTACGCCGCGCTCTCCTATCAACGAATCATATCCGTTAACCAGGTCTTTAATAAACCCATGGGCATTCGCGGCGCGTGCGGCGTCCTCAATTTCCTGCGCTGAAGCGCCGGTGCGTCCATAAGCGATATTTGCCCGAACGGTATCGTTGAAGAGAAACGGTTCCTGAAGCACCATCGCCATTTGTTTCCGGAGTGAATGGAGCTTAACGTCCTTGATATTGTAACCGTCAATCAGAATTTCCCCCTTCGTAGGGTCGTAAAATCTCGGAATCAAATTGGTGAGGGTGGTTTTACCGCCGCCACTGGGGCCGACAAAGGCGATCATCTGGCCCGGAAGCGCCTCTACGTTTATATCTCTCAAAACCTCTATGCCTTCTGTGTAAGAAAAGTGGACGTGCCTGAATTCCACCGTCCCTTTCACCGGCGGCAAATCTATTGCCATAGGGGAATCTTTTAATTCATGGGGCGTGTCAAGTGTCTCAAAGACTCGTTCAGTTGAGGCGACAGCGCGCTGTATTGTGCCGTAAAAGCGGGTTAGGCCGGTAATAGGGCTGTACAGCATCTGTAAATAGGGGAAAAATATGACAAATGCCCCGGCGGAAAGTTCTCCCTGTAACACCTTGTAGCCGCCCAGGCATATAACGAAGACCGCTCCCACCTCGGCTATGAGGTCTGCGATGGGGCGTAGCATTGCGACAATGCTGAACGTCTTGACGTACAGGACGTAATTTTCATAATTCTTTTTTTGGAAACGTTCCATCTCCTCGGCCTCTTTCGCAAAACCGGCAATAATCCTGATGCCGGAGATATTGTCCTGGATGAGCGCGTTCAGCTCGCCGGTGGTGTCCCTCACGGAACGAAAGACGCTTCTTATCTTTTTGCCGAAATGATAGGTGCAGAGGCAAATAAATGGACAGACGAACAGGGCGATGCAGGTAAGCTGCCAGTCCAGCCGCATACAAAAATAGAGTATCCATCCGAACTTCAGCATATCGGTAATAAAGTTGACGGCCGTTCCGACGATGGCCTGTTCCAGGGAGTTTACGTCATTCATAAGGCGGCTCATGATATCGCCGGTCTTATTATTTTCAAAATACCTGATCGGAAAATGTTGGATGTGGTTATACAGTTGGTTCCTCATGTCGTAGATAATCCGTTGCCCCAATTCTGAGGTCATAAAGCCGTGCGTCACGGTAATGCCGCTGCTGGTAATGTGAATAAGCATAAAACTTGCGGCGAGAAAAGCAAGGGTAACCAGGGGTGCGCCGTACTGTCCAAACCAACGGTCGTGGACGTAATGGGCAGCGGATGTCAGGGGTTTTGAAAGCGGAATGGTGCTCTTTTGCCTGGGGGCGTGGGTTTCGACAGGCGCGGAGGTGTCATTCCAGTCGATCTTCGTATTTTCCCCGTTTTTGCCGGCAACCCTGATTTCATCAACGGCGATACCCAGTATCTGCGTCGGTAAAACACTAATACAAGCGCTAATTCCCGATAGGACGAGTATGAGAGTTACCTTTCGCCTATAAGGTTTCAAATAGCTCAAGAGCCTGATATAAGATGCCGCTGAAGTGGTTTTTGCCTTATTCATATCGAAGTGCCTCAATGGGGTTGAGGCGGGAAGCCTTTCTCGCCGGATAATAACCAAAAAAGATACCGACCATGTTTGAAAATAAAAATGCAACAATTATTGAGGGGGTGGATAATAGTGAAGGCCATCCCCCGAAATACGAGACTGCCTGTGACAATACAACGCCGAAAATAACGCCGATTATCCCTCCGAGAGAACTTAAGACCGTTGCCTCCGTCAAAAATTGAAAGAGAATGTCCTTTTCCCTCGCGCCAACCGCTATCCGGATGCCAATTTCCCTGGTCCTTTCGGTGGTTGATACCAGCATGATATTCATAATGCCGATGCCGCCCACGAGCAAAGACACCGATGCAATGCTGCCGAGCAGGACGGTCATCGTTCGGCTTGTCTCCAGCATGGTTGCGGCAAATTCTATCTGGCTGATAACGGTAAAATCATTTTCCTCCTTTAGCCTCAACCGGTGACGTTGCCGCAAAATGGTGGTAATTTGCTTGATTGCCTCAAACCGGTCATTGGCTGAAATCGAGGAGGCAAAGATAATTCCAATATACGATACCCCCATAACCTTTCTTTGAACCGTTGTGTACGGCATAAGGATCATGTCGTCCTGATCCTGTCCCGTGGCGGACTCCCCCTTGGCGCTCAGTACCCCGACAACCTTGAAGGGTATGTTTTTAACGCGAATCCACTTGTCAAGGGGATCTAAATTCCCAAACAGGTTGGCTACAACGGTTTGCCCCAGAACGCATACCTTTGCCATCGCCGTTACGTCCTTCTGCGCAATAAACCTCCCCAGTTCAATCGGCCAATTGCGGATGATCTGATAATCAACGCCCACCCCC
The DNA here is from genome assembly GCA_964355695.1 of uncultured candidatus Brocadiaceae bacterium. Lineage (GTDB taxonomy): Bacteria > Planctomycetota > Brocadiia > Brocadiales > Brocadiaceae > JACVXV01. The sequence goes on along the minus strand of CAYHFB010000343.1, from coordinate 1,464 downwards.
GAAACGAACGTTGTCCAGTTTTGATTACCGCAAACCGCCTGCGCGGTTGTCCTGATCCCCGGAGAGACGTAACTGACGGCGCTGCATTCCTTCTCAATAGCCAGGGCGTCTTCCACCGTTAGGGTAATAGTCCCCGTTGTGCCTTTTGTGGCGGTGTGCGTGGTGCTGATGGGGATGACAAGGAGGACATTCGTTCCCATGCTTTCTATCTGTTTCTCTACCATCATCTTGGCGCCTTGCCCAATACTCACCATAACAATTACGGCGCCTACGCCGATAACGATACCAAGCATCGTTAAAGACGACCGTAGTTTGTTTCTGGTAATTGCGCGAAGCGCTATTTTTAAATGCACCATCATAAGAACGAAAATCCTCTAAATGTAGGGACACGGCGCCCGTGTCCCCCCGTGCGTCGGTTGTAGGGACACGGTGCCCGTGTCCTTGTATGCAAGCGAAAAAGACGTTGGTATTCAGAACACCCCAAACCCCGTGTCCCTACGGATGGCGATATTCACGGGGTAAATTACCGGCATTTACGGATCATGTCGTTTCCATCAACCTTGACCTGTATGCCATTATCTCACAGCATGTTCAAATTTGCAACTTGAACCTCATGTTTTATAGGGTTGATTTCTATGATAATTGCATAGGATGCTATTACACGAGTTGTTTTTGCAAATCCGATGGCATTGTTTAAGCGGGCGGGGGCACGGGCGCCGTGTCCCTACGGGGGGCAATGTTTACGGGGCGTCATGCCATCAAGGCTGATTATGTTTTATTGTCTGGATTTTCGCTATCTAATGCCCATTTCAGGGGATTGTAGATAATGTATTCGCGGGTTTGGTCTAATTCATGGGGGTTTCGAATAATATGCTCGTAAAATCGTGGTTGCCATACCGTTTGGCGGTGGGTTTTTTGGATTTCATGTATCTGTTTTGTTGTTGCTGCCTTGAATGAACGAATAATTGTCGGGATCGAATGTGATGTTGGCCTTCCAAATTGTTCAAACGTGGGGACATGGGGGATGCGTGATTCCGCAACCTCCACGGTTGCACACGGGGACGCGGGCACCGTGTCCCTACCATTATCGGTAATGATGACAATACCGTGAAAGTGATTTGGCATAATAACATATTTATCCAGCAATACATATTGCCGTATGGTAGGGGTTTTTAACCATTCATTATCAACGATTTTTCCACATTCATTCAATTGCATTTCACCGTTTATAACAGCGCCAAAAATGCATTCTTTGTTATAAGTGCATATCGTTATAAAATACGCATTAGGTTTGGAATAATCGTATTCCTTTAAACGGATGGATTTACGGTGATGTTTTTGTGGATCGTATGTCATTTTTATAATTTTCCGGCGTGGACGCTATCGCCATATTCCCACATGCGAACAATGTAGGGACACGGTGCCCGTGTCCCCGCGTGCATGCGAAAAAACCGTTGGCATTCA